>DASZDF010000668.1:0-3016 GCA_035942275.1 Solirubrobacteraceae bacterium
GCGTTCGCCCTCGCTCGCTACGGCGCATCGACGCGCTACCTCGTCGACCTCAAGGATCCGGTGCCCGCGTGGGAGGGCCGGGTCGTCGACCTGCTCGACCGGCACGGGCTCGGCCGTCGCGCGATGGTGCAGTCCTTCGACCTCGAGGCGCTCGAGCGCCTGCACCGCGCCGCGCCGTGGCTGGCGATCGCCGCGCTCTATCGCCGGGCGGACTCCGTCGGCCTCGAGGTCCGGGCGATCCCGCGGTTCGCGAGGGCCGTCGGCGTCCACCACCCGAACGTCGACGCCGCGTTGGTCGCCGCCGCGCACGCGCGACGCCTCGCCGTCCACCCATGGACCGTCGACGACGCCGCCGAGGCCGAGCGCCTCGTCGCCCTCGGGGTCGAGGGTGTGATCACGAACGTGCCGGACGTGGTGCGGTCCGCGGTCTCAGCGGCGAAGGAGCACCTCGGCCACGGCAAGGTCCGCGCGGGTGTTCACGTTGAGCATCCGGTCCGCCGCCGCGTCGGCGTCCAGCACGACGGCGCCGAGACGGTCGAGCGTGAGCGTGAGGGGCTCGTCGCGGTCGGCCGCCTCGAGGCTGCCTAGTGCCTCTGCCGCGTAGGCGGCGCACAACGGATGCATGCGGCCCTCGCTGCGCGGGATGGCCGCGGGGGCGCCGTCCGCGACGACGTCGAGCAGCACCTCTAGCAGCGCGGGCGGGACGAGCGGCATGTCGCACGGCACCACGACCACCGGCCGGCCCTGCGCGCGGCGCAGCGCCGAGACCAGCCCGTGGCGCGGGTGGAAGTCCTCGGGCTCGTCGCGATGCACCGGCACGTCGCACGGCGGCAGCGGCGTCGCCTCCTTCGCGATCACGACGACGTCGTCGACCGCCGCGCGCAGCGCGTCGAGCGACCACGCCAGCAGCGGCCGCCCCGCGGCCTCGGCCGTCGCCTTCGCTCCCCCGAGCCGCGACCCGCGACCGCCGGCGAGGATCGCGCCGAGCGGGGCGGTCACACCGACGCGGGGCCTTCGCCGTAGTCGCCGAACGGCGCGTCGCGCTCGCGGACCGCGCCGCGGACGTCGTCGAGCGCGCGCCTGGAGAAGTCGGTTCCCTCCGGCGTGTGGCGGGCCGCGCCGTCGAGGAGCGTGCCGACGAGCTGGGTCGTCGAGAGGCCCATCTGCTCGACGACCTGGTTGACGAGCAGCTTCATCATGTGCAGCTGGTTCTGGGGCAGGCGCGCGACGCGCTCGGCCAGCGCGGCCGCGGCCGCATCGAGCTCGGCCTCCGGCACCGCCTCGCTCGCCAGCCCCCACTCCGCCGCGCGGCGACCGTCGAGCGCGTCCCCCGTCAGCAGCAGGCGCTTCGACCGCTCGAGCCCCAGCCGGTACGTCCACATCATCGTCGTCGGCGAGCCCCAGACGCGGGCGGGCGGGTAGCCGATGCGGCAGTCCTCGGAGCAGACGATCAGGTCCGAGCACAGCGCGAAGTCGGTCCCACCGCCGACGCAGTAGCCGTGGACCTGCGCGATCACCGGCTTCGGCGAGCGCCAGAGCAGCATGTAGGTGTCGACGAAGCCGGACATCATGCGGTAGTCGGCGATCGGGTCCCACGGCCGGTCGCCCTCGAGCTCCTCCATCGCCTCGGCGCCGAGGCCGATGTCGTAGCCGGCGCAGAACGCCCGCCCCGCCCCGCGCAGGCGGATCGCGTGGACGCCGGAATCGCCCCACGCGAGCTCCAGCGCGGCGCGCAGATCCTCCGCCAGGCCCAGCGTGATCGCGTTCAGCCGCTGCGGGCGGTTGAGGGTCAGGGTGGCCACACGGCCGTCGACTTCGTAGAGCACATCGGGCACGCCCGTAGAATCGCAGGCATGTCCACGGAGACCGCCCGCGCCTGGCTGCGCTGCTACCGCTGCTGGTCGCAGAAGCTGGAGGTCCAGGTCCACTACGAGGGGATCCACAAGATCGACCCGGAGACCGGCGAGCGCGCCGAGGTGGTCGAGGAGCTCCAGGAGGCGGTCGTCCAGTGCCTGGACTGCATGCACGACCAGCCGCACCTCGGCTTCGCCAACGGCCGGGTCGAGCCGGTCGAGGAGCGCTGGGAGCGGATGATCGCCGGCACGCCGTGGGTCGCGTCGGTCACGGTGACCGTCGACTCCGAGGACGTGGAGAGCTGCTCGGGACCCGACGCCGGCGACTCCCTCTCGTTCGCCGCGTTCGGCGAGCACGGCACGCGCGAGTTCTTCACCCACGTCCGCTTCCACAAGCACCAGGGCGACGAGGAGATCGTCGTGCACCTGCTCGTCGAGCTCTACGCGCGCTCCGCCGAGGAGGCGACCGAGGTGCTCGAGTCCGCCTCCCGCGGCGCGCTGACGATCACGTCGCTCGCCGAGGAGTCCCGTCCGCCGGCCTCACCGGTCGACGGCGGCCACGGCTGAGCGGCCGGCTCAGGCGGGCAGCGGCGCCGCGAGCTCAGCGCGGGCGGCGAGCGCGGCGTAGCGGCCGCCGAGCGCGAGCAGCTCGTCGTGCGTGCCCTGCTCGGCGATGCGCCCGTCCGCGAGGACGACGATCTGATCGGCCTCGCGGACCGTGCTCAGCCGGTGCGCGATCGCGATCGTGGTGCGGCCCGCGGCCAGGTCGTCGAGCGCGGCCTGGACCGCGCGCTCGGTCTGCGTGTCGAGCGCGCTCGTCGCCTCGTCGAGCACGAGCACCGGCGGGTTGCGCAGGATCGTGCGGGCGATCGCGATGCGCTGCTTCTCGCCGCCGCTGAAGCGGTAGCCGCGCTCCCCGACGACGGTGTCGTAACCGTCGGGGAGGCTCGCGATGAGGTCGTGGATGCGCGCCGCGCGCGCCGCCTGCTCGATCTCCTCGTCCGTGGCGGCCGGCTTCGCGAAGCGGAGGTTCTCGCGGACGGTCGCGTGGAACAGCTACGTCTCCTGGCTGACGAGCCCGACGGTCCGTGACAGTGAGGCGAAGCTGACGTCGCGCACGTCGACGCCGTCGATGGTCACCCGCCCGCGCGTCGGGTCGTAGA
>DASZDF010000669.1:0-2135 GCA_035942275.1 Solirubrobacteraceae bacterium
ATCGGGCTCCAGCTCATCCCGCCGAAGCCGATGGACGCGATCCAGCTCCGGGTCCAGCGCTGGAGCCCCGCGGCGCTGGGGGCCACCCTCTTCCTTGTCATCCTGCTGGTCGGCGCGACGATCCCCGACGGGGGCGTCCCGCCGTTCATCTATTTCCAGTTCTGACCCGTGAGCGACGAGCCCCGCACCCTCATCGACCTGACGCGAGCCCGCCGGTTCGACGTCCGCCAGCTCCTGAAGGCCATCGGCCTCGTCTCGCTGCTGCTCTTCATCACGAGCGGCCCCGGGATCCGCGAGGCCGGCGAGGAGATGGACCCGGGCCTCGACAGGACGCTCGTGCTCCTGGTGGGGGAGCCGGCCGGGGCGCTCGGCGACATCATCCCCCTGCACGAGGTGGCCGACGAGGCGACGGCGTGGCTGTCGACGGACGAGGACCTCGGCGAGGGCAGCGGCTTCACCGCCGCCGCCCAGGGGACGCAGCAGGGCGGCGGCGTCCCGCCCGTGACCCCGGAGGCCTTCGATCCCGCGGCGGTCGGGGAGCAGGCCAAGCCGCTGCCGCTGAACAAGCTGCTCGTCACCGGGGACTCGCTGGCGATGCCGCTCGACGCCGAGCTGGCACGGCGGCTGGCGGACCGCGGCGTGGAGGTCGTGCGCGACCCGCACATCGGGACGGGCATCTCGAAGGACGAGATCGGCGGCCTCGTCGACTGGGCCAAGCTCTCGACCAGGCAGGTCAAGGAGGAGGAGCCCGACGCGGTCGTGATGTTCATCGGCGCGAACGAGGGCTACCCGATCGAGGGCGCGGACGGCAAGGACGTCGAGTGCTGCGGCAGCGAGTGGGCCGCCCTCTACGCGACGCGCGTGCGCACGATGATGGAGACCTACCGGCGCAAGGGCGCGGCGCGCGTCTACTGGCTGACGGTGATGACCCCGAGCGATCCGGACCGCGCGAAGATCTCGCGCTCGGTGAACGCCGGGATCTCCGCCGCCGCCGCCCCGTACCGCGCGCACGTCCGCGTGCTCGACATGGTCCCGATCTTCACGCCCGGCTTCCGCTACCGCGCCTCGATCGACATCGAGGGCGAGGACACGATCGTCCGCGAGTCCGACGGTATCCACCTCAACGCGAGGGGCTCCGAGCTCGCGGCCGACACCGTGATGGCGGCCATCGACCGCGACTTCGCGAAGTAGATGGTCCTCGAGGAGGTCGGCACGCCGATCGTCCTCGCCCCGCTCGCCGGCGGGCCCTCGACGCCGGAGCTGTGCGCCGCGGTGTGCGACGCCGGCGGCCTCGGCTTCGTGGCCAGCGGCTACCTGTCCGCGGAGGAGACGGCGCGGCGGATCGTCGCGACCCGGGCGCTGACCGCGCGGCCGTTCGCGGTGAACGTGTTCGTGCCGGGGGAGCCCTCGACCGCCGACCTCGCGCCGTACGTCGCGCGGCTCGGGCCCGGCGCCGGCGAGCCGCGGTTCGACGACGACGACTTCGACGCGAAGCTCGCGCTCCTGCGCGGCGACCCGCCCGCGGTCGTCTCGTTCACGTTCGGCTGCCCGCCGGCGGACGTGGTCGCGTCGCTGCCGAGCGAGGTGTGGGTGACGGTCACGAGCGCGGACGAGGCGCGGCGCGCGGTCGCGGCCGGTGCGGACGCGCTGGTCGTGCAGGGCGCGGAGGCCGGCGGCCATCGCGGCTCGTTCGCCGACACCGACGACGCGCCGCTCGGCCTGGTCGCCCTGCTGCAGGTGGTGCGGGCGGCGGTCGGCGTCCCGCTGATCGCGACCGGCGGCGTGATGACGCGCGAGGCGGTCGAGGCCGTGCTCGCCGCGGGCGCCGCGGCCGCGCAGTGCGGCACGGCGTTCCTCCTTTGCCCGGAGGCGGGGACTTCCGAGGTCCACCGCCGCGCGCTGGGCTCCGCCGCCCCGACCGCGCTCACCCGTGCCTTCACCGGCCGCCTCGCGGGAGGCATCGTCAACGGGTTCATGCGGCAGCACTCCGACCACGCGCCGTCGGCCTATCCGGAGATCCACTTCGCGACCGCGCCGCTGCGCGCGGCCGGGCGCGAGCGCGGCGACGCCGACGTCGTGAACCTCTGGGCCGGTCAGGCGCACGCGCTGGCGCGCGAGGCCCCGGCGGCGGACGT
>DASZDF010000670.1:0-6482 GCA_035942275.1 Solirubrobacteraceae bacterium
CCAGAACTCGACGTTCGTGGCGAGCACCCGGTCGGGCTTGCGCGCCTTGAGCTCGGCGAGCGCGGCCTGCTCGAGCGCCTCGGCGACCTCGAAGCGCTTGGAGCCGATCTCCTTCGCCGTGCGGCGCAGGACGCGGGCGCGAGGGTCCTCGGCGCGGTAGACCCGGTGGCCGAAGCCCATGAGGCGCTGGCCCTCGTCGAGCGCGTTCTTGACCCACCTGTCCGCGTCGCCCATCGCGTCGACCTCGTCGAGCATCCGCAGCACTCGGCTCGGCGCGCCGCCGTGCAGCGGGCCGGAGAGGGCGCCGACCGCGCTCGACAGCGCCGCGGCGGCGTCCGCGCCGGTGGACGCCACGACGCGCGCCGTGAACGTCGAGGCGTTCATCCCGTGCTCGGCCGCGGAGATCCAGTACGCGTCGATCGCCTTGACGTGGTCGGGGTCGGCCTCGCCGCGCCAGCGGATGAGGAAGCGCTCGGGGATCGACCTCGCCTTGTCGACCTCCTTCTGCGGGACCGGCGGCGCGCCGGTGCCGCGCGCCGACTGCGCGACGAAGCTCAGCGCCATCACCGACGAGCGGGCGAGGTCGTCGCGGAGCTGCTCGTCGCTGATGTCGATGACCTGCTGGAAGCCCCACTCGGGCGCGAGCATCGCGAGCGCCGCCTGCACGTCCACGCGCGGGTCGCCGGAGCGGACCGTGAGCGGCCACGGCTCGGCCGGCGGCAGCCCGGGGTCGAAGCTGCCGTCGACCAGCAGGCCCCAGACCTTCTCGTAGGGGACCTGGCCCACGAGGTCCTCGATGTCGACGCCGCGGTACCGCAGCGCCCCGCCCTCCTTGTCCGGCTCCGCGATCTCGGTCGCGAAGGCGACGACGCCCTCGAGGCCGGACTGGACGCCGGACGTGTCAACGGTCGCGCTCATGGGTTCACAGGGTACGCCGCGAGCCGTTTGCGCCGGGCCTCGGCGCGCTCGTCCTCGTCGGCCTCGAGCGGCCGCAGGACCCACCAGCCGAGCACCGGCGCCGCCGCGATGATCAGGTAGGCCGTGGAGAACGACGTCGCGCCGGCGAGCGCGCCGAAGAGCGGCGACGCGATCGCGCCGAGGATGGAGACCAGCGTGTTCTGGAGGCTCATCGCGGTGCCCGCGCGGTCGCGGCCGGCGATCTCGGCGGCGACGGTGAAGCTCAGGCCGTTCCAGCTCGACATCGCCGCGCCGCCGAGCACGAGGAGCGGGATGAGGACGGCGAGCGGCGCGCCGTCGGCCAGCGCCGCGACGGCGACGAGCGCCCCGCCCACGATCCCGGCGCCGCGCAGCGGGCCGATGCGCCGGCCGCCGCGGTCCGACAGGCGACCGATCGCGATCCGGAGCACCGCCGAGGTGATCTGGATCGCGGCCAGCACCGTGGCCGCCTCGCCGAGCCCGAGCCCGTGGTCGTCGTGGAGGAAGAGCACGACGAAGCCGATCACCGCCGCCTGCGCCATCACGAACAGCCCGCTGCCGAGGCCGAGCCGCCAGATGCGCGGGTCGCGCGTCGGCGGCGTCGCGACGAAGCCGGGCGGCGGCGCGGAGGGCGGCGGGTCGCGCAGCCAGATCGCGCCGGCGAGGGCGGCCACCAGCGTGAAGCCGCCGAGCGTGAGCAGCGCGGCCTCCAGGCCCGAGGCGATCGCGATGGCCGGCAGCGTGAGCGCGGCGAGTGCGCCGCCGAGCGGGATCGCGGTCTGGCGGATGCCGAGGACGAACCCGCGCTCCGCGCGGGGGAACCACCCGATGACCGCGCGTCCCGTCGCGCCGGTCGCGCTCGCCGCGAAGAGGCCGGTGAGGAAGAGGCCGGTGAGCAGCAGCCCGAAGCTCTCGGACGTCGCGGCGAGCACGAGCGACGCCGCGGTCAGGAGTAGGCCGCCCGCGAGGACGGGCCGCTCGCCGGTCCGGTCGGCGAGCGCTCCCCACGGCACGAGCCCGATCGTCATCCCCGCCGCCAGCGCACCGAAGACGAACCCGACCTGCGAGATCGAGAGCTCGAACGTGTCGCGGAACTCGGGGCCGAGCGCCGGGAGCCCCTGCCGCAGGACGCCCACGACCGCGGTGCCCAGGCACCCGATCGCGAGGACGACCCAGCGGTAGTTGCTCACAGAATCAAAGTAGCCTCCGCCCCATGCCCGCTACGACCGAGCTCCTCTTCCGGCCGGTGCACGAACTCGCCGGACTCATCAGAGGTGGAGAGGTGTCGGCGCGCGAGCTGGTGCAGGCCTCGCTCGACCGCATCGAGGAGGTCGAGCCGACGATCAACGCGTTCGTCGACGTCTTCGCCGACGAGGCGCTCGCCGAGGCCGACGCGATCGGGAGCGGCGACGAGCGGCCGCTCGCCGGCGTGCCGGTCACCGTCAAGAACAACGTGCCGGTCGCGAACAAGCGCCTGACGTTCGGCTCGAACTTCATGGGCGACTTCGCGGTGCCGTTCGACCACAACGTCGTGACGAGGCTGCGCGCGGCGGGCGCGATCGTGATCGGCACGACGACGCTGCCCGAGTGGGGCATCCAGCCGGTCACCGAGACCCGCCGCTTCGGCGCGACGCGCAACCCGTGGGACACCGACCGCACGCCCGGCGGCTCGTCGGGCGGCGCCGCCGCGGCCGTCGCCTCCGGCATGGTCCCGGTCGCGCACGGCAACGACGGCGGCGGGTCGATCCGCATCCCCGCCGCGTGCTGCGGCCTCGTCGGGCTGAAGGCCGCCCGCGGGCGCGTCTCGCAGGCGCCCGCCGTCGGCGAGCAGTTCCTCAACGCAGACGGCGTCCTCACGCGGACGGTCGGCGACAGCGCCGCGCTGCTCGACCTCCTCGCGGGCCCGGTCCTCGGCGACGCGTCGTGGGCCCCGCCGCCGCCCGAGCCGTTCGCCGAGGCGGTGGCGCGCGAGCCGAGCGGGCTGCGCATCGCGCTGGCGATCGACCCGCCGCTCGAGGGCGTCGCGCTCGACGCGGACTGTGCCGCGGCGGCCCGCGACGCGGCGGCGCTGCTGACCGAGCTCGGCCACCACGTCGAGGAGGTCGACACGCTCGTCCAGCCCGCCGAGGTCATGCGGACGTTCACCGCCGTCTTCGGCCCGATGAACTGCTCGCAGATGGCGGTCGGCGTGATGGTCAACGGCCGCGAGCCCGGCGAGGAGGACATGGAACGTCTCAGCCTCTGGCTGTGGGAGCGCTCGCGCTCGATCGACGCGGTCACCGCCTATGGCGCGATGATCCAGCTCCAGGCCGTCGCCCGCCAGGTCGTGACGTGGGCGGACCCGTACGACGCGATCCTCACCCCCGCCCTCGCGCAGCCGCCGGTACCGATCGGCGCGCTCGACCCCGATCGCGACGACCCCGAGCACGTCTTCGCCGAGGCGGGCGCGTTCACCCCCTACGCCGCGATGGGGAACATCACGGGTCAGCCGGCGATCGTGCTGCCGCTGGGCCGCCGCGACGACGGTCTGCCGATCGGCGTCCAGCTCGTCGGACGGCCCGCGCAGGAGGGCCCGCTGCTCGCGCTCGCCGCCCAGCTCGAGGCGGCGCGGCCGTGGGCCGACCGCCGCCCGAGCCTCTAGGTCGCTTCGCGACATCACGTCACAGCCGCTTCGCGGCGATGGAATCTAAGCGGCGTCGGCCGCGACCCGCAGCTCGGTCACGACCGACGCGGCGAGGTCCTCGAGGATGCGCACCTGCTCGCTCGTCCACACGCGCGGCTTGTGGTCGATGACGCACAGCGTCCCGAGCGCATGGCCGTCGGCGGTGATGAGCGGCACGCCGAGGTAGGCGATGACGTCCAGGTCGCGGATGGCGGGGTTCGTCTTCAGCACCGGGTGCTCGCGCGCGTCGGAGACCACCAGCGGCTCGCGGGCGGCGATCGCGTGCTGGCAGAACGAGTGGGAGATCGGCGTGCCGCGGTCGGTCGCCCACGGCTCCTTGTCCACGCCGATGCAGCCGGCGAACATCTGCCGGTCGGCGTCCACGAGCGTCACGAGGCCGACCGGCGCCGCGAGCACGCGCGACGCGACGTCGGCCAGGCGGTCGAGCGCCGGGCGGTGCGGGCCGCTCGTGAGCCCCTTCACCGCGGTGAGCCGCGCCGGCTCGCGCAGGGCGACGACGACGTCGCCGTCCGCCCCCGCCGAGCGCTCCTCCCGCAGCGCACCGGCCGCGATCCGCTCGATCGACAGGCGCGCCTCGGGCTCGCCGCGCTCCGACGCGAGGTGCGCGAGGCGCAGGATCGCCGCGTCGCGCACGAACTGCGCCGAGCTGACGCCCTGCGCGGCGGCCTCCCGTTCCAGCAGCGCCCAGAGGTCGTCTCCGAAGCGGACCGTGGTTGCGCGCATCGGCATGTCGGGAACGATAGCGCTCCTGCCGGAAGCGGTATCGGTTTCGGCACCTGACCGCTTTCTCAGTACGCCTTTTGGATGATCTTCAGTCATTGCGGTTGCGCATCCGGTGGCGGGGTACTAGGTTCGTGCCAGGATGGACCTCCAGGACCCAACGACCTTCAGCCGCGTGTACGCCGAGCACGCCCCCGCCGTCGAGGCGATCGCCCGGCGCGTGCTCGGCGACCGCGCGCAGGCGGAGGACGTCACGCACGACGTGTTCATGCGCCTGTGGCTGCGGCCGGGCGCGTACGACCCGCAGCGGGCCGAGATCGGGTCGTACCTGCGCGTCCTCGCGCGCAGCCGCGCCCTCGACGCCCAGCGCTCGCGCGCCGCCGCACTGCGCGCCGGCGAGCGCTTCCGCGACACGCTCGACCGGGTCCCGCCGCCGGCCGACGTGTCGGCGACGAGCGAGGCCCGTGAGGCGCGCACGGCCCTCGGGCGCGCGCTGCGCACGCTGCCCGACCCCCAGCGCGAGGCGGTCGTCCTCTCGTTCTGGGGCGACCTCCCCGACCACCAGGTCGCGCGCCGCAGCGGCGTCCCGGTCGGCACCGCGAAGAGCCGCATCCGCCTCGGCCTGCGCCGCCTGCGCGCCGAGTACGCCGAAGCCGCTTAGCGCGCGCCCAGCACCGCCGCCATCGGCCGCGGGGTGACGCCGAGCGCCTCGGCGTCCGCCGTTCCCTTCCGGCTCGTCATCGAGACCTCGAGCAGCTCGGCCTCGTCCCACGTCGCCGGGGTCTTCGACTTCAGCAGCGCCTCCGTCGTCCGCAGCGTCGCGCGCACGAGCGGGGACGGGACGTTGAGCCGCGGGCGCTCGCGCCCCGCCGCGCGCGTGACGAGCTGCACGATCGCCTCGTGGCTCAGCGTGTCCGGGCCCGCGAGCTCGTAGCGGGCGCGCCCGTCCCGGTCCCCGTTCCCCAGCACGGCCATGACGCAGTCGGCCGCGTCGTCGGCCCAGATCGGCTGGTAGACGGCGCGCCCGCGGCCGGGCACGAACATCACCGGCAGCAGCGAGAGGCGCTCGAGCAGCGCGACGTAGCGGTCCGACGGCGAGTAGACGATCGACGGCGCGAAGACGGTCGTGCGCAGCCCGGACTCGCGGACCGCCTCCTCCGCCAGCGCCTTCGAGCGCAGGAAGCGCGTGCGGTCGTGCGTCGAGGCCGAGAGCGCGGAGAAGAAGACGAAGTGCTGCACGCCCGCGCGCTCGGCGGCCTGCACGAGGCGCCAGGTCGCGATCCCGTTCAGCTCCTCGATCGAGCCCTGCGGCTGGTCGCGGATCGAGGCGGCGAGGTGCACGACGGTCCTCACGCCGCGCAGCGCGTTGCGAAACGACGGCGGGTCGGCCAGGTTGCCCAGCGCGATCTGGACGCGCACGCGCTCGGCGCCGAGCCGGCGCGGGTCGCGGACCAGGCAGCGCACCAGCTCCCCGCTCGTGGTCAGGCGGCGCAGCAGCGCGGTGCCGACGACGCCGGTCGCGCCGGTGAGCAGGATCACGTCAGAACCAGTGCCGCTGCTCGGTCCACGGGTCGGCGTCGTTGTGGTAGCCGTTGAGCTCCCAGAAGCCCTGGCGGTCCTCGGTGAGGATCTCGAGCCGCCGCAGGAACTTCGCGGACTTCCAGAAGTAACGCTTCGGCACGAGCAGGCGCAGCGGCGCGCCGTGGTCGTGCTCGAGCGGCTCCCCGCCGTACGTGTGGGCGACGAGGACCTCGTCGTCCTGGAGCGCCGCGAGGGGCAGGTTCGTGGTGTAGCCGCCGTCCGAGTGCGCGAGGACGTGGGTGCCCGTCGGCTTCACCCCGGCCCGCTCGAGCAGGTCCCGCGTACGGACCCCGCGCCACGTCGTGTCGAGCTTCGACCAGAGGGTGACGCAGTGGATGTCCGCCGTGATCTCCTGCTGGGGCAGGGCCATCAGCTCGTCCCAGCTCAGCGCGAACGGCGCCTCCACCTCGCCGTCGACCGACAGCGACCAGGTCTTCAGATCGAAGGGCGGGTTCGGGCCGTAGGTGAGGACGGGGAAGCGCGCGGTGACGTACTGCCCCGGCGGGATCCGGCCCGGATCGAGGCCCAGCTTCTCGGCCTGACGGCGCCCGCGCGAGGCGAT
>DASZDF010000671.1:0-4439 GCA_035942275.1 Solirubrobacteraceae bacterium
CGCGAACGCGTCGGCCCGCGGTGGCGGCTCCACGAGGACGCCCGTCCGGCCGTCCTCCACGATCTCGGGGATGCCGCCGACCGCGGTGGCGACGACCGGCACCGACGCGGCGGCGGCCTCGAGCAGCGCGGTCGGGAAGGCGTCGACGCTCGTCGGGTGCAGCAGCACGTCGGTCGCGTCGAGGACCTCCATGACGTCGTCGCGGTGCCCGGCGAGGATCGCGCGGTCGCCGAGCGGGGCGACGAGCCGGGCGACCTCGTCGTGCGCGGGCCCCGCGCCCGCGACCAGGAGCCGCACGCGCGGCTCCTCGCGCTCGAGCGCGCGGACGGCGTCGACCGCCACGTCGTGGCCCTTCCCCGCGCGCAGGACGCTGAGCATGGTGAGGACGACCTCGTCCTCGGCGATGCCCAGCGCCCGGCGGACCGCGGCGCCCGCCCCGGGGCGGGCCGCGCCCAGCACGCCGTTGTGGACGACGGCGACGCGCGACGGCCGGTCCCACCGCGCCGCCAGGAACGCCTCCCGCGCGCTCTCCGACACGCAGACGACCCGCCGCGCGCACGTGCGGCGCACGAGGGAGCTGAGCGCCTCCTTCGTCCACTCGCGCGGCGTGCGCTCCCACGCCATCACGTGGATCGTCGCCACCGCGGGGATCCCGAGGCTGCGCGCCGCCAGCCCGCCGGCGAGGTCGGCGTAGTTCAGATGCGTGTGCACGAGGTCGGGCCGCAGCGCGGCGACATGACGACGCACGGTCCTCAGCCCGCGCGGGCTGACGAGCCCGCGCACGCCGAGGCCGACGGGCTCGATCCCCTGCCGGCGCAGGCGATCGGCGGCCGGGCCGTCGCCGTCGGGGTCCAGGAAGCTGACCGTCAGCCTGAGCCCGGCGGCGGGCGCCCCGGCGGCGAAGTCCGACAGCAGCGTCTCGGCCCCGCCGTGGCGCAGCGCGTCGATGACGACGTGGACGTGCAGCGGCTCCGGGGCGGCGGACACAGCCGCGAACGTAGTGCACGCCGCGGGGCATGGCGCGGCACCACTCGGTCAGGTGTCCATATCGCGGCCTGCGTGTTGAGACGGGCGGGCCCGCAGACGAGACGGGGGGTGACACGCAATTGAAGTCGGTCTCCTCACGAGAAAGGCACCCCCGTCGAGAGGCGGGTCCGCAAAGCCACGGGGCCCTCGCGTAAACGAGGCGCCAGCCGGGTTGCCGTAACAGAGGAATCTCAACGGGGGCCGCCCAGAAGGAGGTCCCCATCGTGCTGACGCATCGCGTCCGTCGCTTCATGCTGCCCGCGCTCGTGCTCGGCCTGCTCGCCCCGAGCACGGCCGTCGCCGCTTCGCCTGCCGTGCAGCTCCAGCCCCAGGTCCTGCGCGGAACCACCGTCACGCCGGTCGAGCGCGTCGCCGCGATCCGCACCTTCACGCACACCCGGCTCGGCCAGCGCGTCGTGCTCTTCCGCGTGAACGGCGTGCGACAGGCCCGCATCCGCCGTGCGCACCTGCGCGTCGGCGTCCGCCGCTTCTCGATCCGCGTCCGTCAGCTGCGCCGCGCCCTGAGCGTCTCGCCGCAGATCCGCGTGCGCACCGACCGCCGGCTGCGCGCGGCTGCTGCTGCGCGCCGCCCCGGCAAGAAGCGCCCGATCAAGCTCGTCGTCGTCGAGACCGCCCCGGCGCCGACCACGCAGCAGCCGGCCCCGGTCACCCCGGTGACTGCGCCCACGCCCGCTCCCGCCCCTACCGCGCCGGCGGCGACCCCGCTGAACGTGCCGTCCGACCGGCTCGGCCGCCCGACGGGCATGTGGCGCCCCTACAGCGACGACAGCCCGTTCAACCGGCCGGTGGGCACGGCGCGGGTGGCCCCGAACTCCGACGCGATGGTCGCCGAGGTGCTCTCGCACGGCCCGGCGGACTCGCTGCTGACGATCGACGGCACCGGCTCCAGCCCGTCCGCGGACTACTCGCGCCCGATCTACTGGTCCAAGCCGACCGACCCCGAGTACACGATCACCTGCACCCGCTACGGCGGCGACTGCCCGATCAGCGGCGACCGCGTCCGGATCCCGGCGCAGGCGCGCTCCGCCGGCGGCACCGACGGCCACCTCACGGTCATCGACCCCGCCACGAAGCAGGAGCTCTCGTTCTTCGCGGTCGAGAGCAAGCCCGCGGGCGGCGGCGAGCTGCGCGTCGGCTGGGGCCGCGCCTGCCAGATCGACGGTGACGGGACGCGCTGCGGCGGCGGCGCCGCCGAGTTCGGCGGGCTCGCCGGCCGGATCCGCCCCGAGGAGCTCTTCGAGGCGATCCGCAACGGCACGGGCGTGAACCACGCGCTCTTCATGACCGTCAACTGCTCGCGCCCGGGCACCTACATCTGGCCCGCGACCAAGGACGAGCCGGGCGGCGGGTGCGACTCGGCGAACGCGCCGGAGATGGGCCGCCGCTTCTACCTGGACATGACGCCGCAGGAGATCGAGGCGCTGGACATCCCGGAGTGGCGGAAGGTCGTGGTCCGCACGATGGCGACCTACGGCGCCTACGTCGGCGACCAGGGCGGCTCGAGCTTCGGCTTCCAGTTCGAGTCCGGCCAGAGCTTCCTGGCGCTCGGCGAGGAGAACCCGTTCGTCGCCTACGCGAAGCAGAACCCGGCGGGCACCGTCACCGACGGCGGCGTCTACTACTACCGGCTGCGGGACGGGATCCCGTGGTCCACGCGCCTGCGCGCGCTGGAGCCGACGCAGCGCTAGCGGGCGACCGCGCCCAGGTGCTCCTCGACCGTCGCGGCGACCTTCGGCCAGCTCGCGCGGTCGAGGAGGTGCCGCCGCCCCTCGGTCCCGAGCCGCTCCGCGAGCTCGGGATCGAAGGCGACCTCCTCCAGGGCGCTCGCCAGCGCGGCGGGGTCCCCCGGCGGGACGAGCCGGCCGGTCCGGCCGTCGACGACGACCGACGCCAGGTCGCCGACGTCGCTGGCGACGACCGGCCGCGCCATCGTGAGCGCCAGGTGCGTGACGCCGCTCTGGTAGCCGGCGAGGTAGGGGATGGCGACGACGCGGGCGCTCGCGAAGATGCCGGGCACCTCCTCGTTCGGGACGTACCGGTCGTCGAGGGTCACGCGATCGCCGTGCCCGCGCACCCACTCGCGCACCGCGTCGGCGTCGGTCTCGGGCGACGGCTTGCCGGCGATCGTCAGGCGCGCGTCGGGTCGCCGGCCGGCGAGGAGGTCGAAGGCCTCCATGAGCACCGAGAGGCCCTTCACGCGCCGCCAGTCGCCGAAGAACAGGATGCGGGGCTCGGTGGCGGGCGCCGGCGGCTCGTCGCCGAAGATGCGCTCGTCGCCGTGCGGGATCAGCTCGGTTCGCGCGGCGGGCCAGCTGGCCTCGAAGTCCTGGAGGCTGCGCTCCCCGTGCAGCCAGACCAGGTCGAAGCGGGGGTACAGCCGCCGCAGCAGGGCGGTCAGCAGCGGCGAGCTCGCGAAGAGGTCCTCGCCGGACCAGCGGTTGAACGGGCGCGCGTTGTGGCACACGTGGGCGATGGTGGGGCGGCCGGGCAGCGCGGTGAGCAGCAGGGCGCCGGCGGCGGTCGGGGCGACGTCGAGGACGTTGTCGACGATCACCGCGTCGTACCGGCCGCGGCGCGCCTCGAGCAGGATCCGCGACCAGCCGGCGGCCAGCCGCCAGCCGATCGCCGCCCTGCGCGCGTGGCGGGGGAGGAACCCCGGCCGCGCGGGCGGCAGGTCCGAGCTGGCGAGGATCGGTCGCATCCGTGCCGCGCCCCGGTGCTCGGCGAGCTCGTTGCCGCGCGTCCCGATGACGTCGACGTCGTGCCCGCGCTCGGCGAGCGCGTCGGCGAGCTGGACGGCGTAATGGAGGAGCCCGCCGCGCGGAAGGGTCTCGACGACGGCGAGTCGCATGGCGCGGCATCGTAGTGGCCGGTACGTTCCGCGCCCCGTGCGCGCCGACGTGATCGTCCTCTGCTACCACGCGGTGAGCGACCGCTGGCGCTCGTCGCTCGCCGTCACGCCGCCGCGCCTGGAGGCGCAGGTGCGCTCGCTGCTGCGGCGTGGCTACCGCCCGCAGACGTTCACCGAGGCCGTGCGGGAGCCCGCGGCGCGCCGCGTCGTCGTCGTGACCTTCGACGACGCGTACCGCTCCGTGATCTCCCGCGCCGCGCCGGTCCTGGAGCGCCTGGGCGTGCCCGGCACCGTCTTCGCGCCCACCGGGTTCGTCGGCTCCGGCGAGCCGATGTCGTGGCCGGGCATCGAGGAGTGGCTCGCGACGGAGCACCGTGAGGAGCTCGTGCCGATGGACTGGGAGGAGCTGCGAGCGCTCGCCGCGCGCGGCTGGGAGGTCGGGTCGCACACCGTGCGCCACCCGCACCTGACGTCGCTCGACGCGACGGCGCTCGACCGCGAGCTGCGCGAGTCGCGCGCCGCGTGCGAGGGCGAGATGGGC
>DASZDF010000672.1:0-6267 GCA_035942275.1 Solirubrobacteraceae bacterium
CTGGTCGAACTCGGAGTCGAAGATGAGCGCGCGCGGCGCGGCGTTCAGGTCGCCCTGCGGCGGCGGCACGCGGCGGACCAGCTCCTCGAGCACGTCGAGGACGCCGTCGCCGGTCTTGCCGGAGATGCGCTTGATGCTCTCGGGGTCGTCGCCGGTGAGGTCGAGCACCTCGCCGGCGACCCGCTCGGGCTCGGCGCCGGGCAGGTCGATCTTGTTCAGGCACGGGATCAGCTCGAGCCCGGCCTCGACCGCCAGGTACGTGTTGGCGACCGTCTGGGCCTCGACCCCCTGCGACGCGTCGACGACAAGCAGCGCGCCCTCGCACGCCGCGAGCGAGCGGGAGACCTCGTAGGTGAAGTCCACGTGGCCGGGCGTGTCGATGAGGTGCAGCTGGTACGTCTCGCCGTTCTGCGCCTCGTAGAAGACGCGGACCGCCTGGGCCTTGATCGTGATGCCGCGCTCGCGCTCGAGGTCCATCGAGTCGAGGAGCTGGGCGCGCATGAGCCGTGGGTCGACCGTGTGCGTCAGCTCGAGGATGCGATCGGCCAGCGTCGACTTCCCGTGGTCGATGTGGGCGATGATCGAGAAGTTGCGGATGTGGGCGGCGTCGGCCACTCACCGAGAGTAGAGACGACGCGCGATCACGCTGCGGATGTAGAGCGCCTCCGGTACGCGCGCGAGGAGCACGGCGGCCGAGTACACGGCGAGGCCGGCCGCGAGCGCGGTCGTCACCGCGACGATCTGGGCGAGCAGGCCGTCGCCGATGGCCTCGTCGAGCGCCCACCACCAGCCGTAGGCGACGCCGGCGAGCAGCGCGGCGGCCGCCACCATCCGGGCGACGCTCGAGATCGTCTCGCGCGCCTCGAGGCGGCCGTGCAGCTCGGTCCGCAGGAAGTACGCCTGGCTGAGCGTCGTCGTGATGCTCGACACCGCGGTCCCGATCACGATGCCGCCGATCCCGAACGGCTCGTACAGCGCGATCGAGACCGCCAGGTTCACGAGCAGGCTGCCGCCCGCAAGCGCGGTCGGGATCCACGGCCGCTGGAGGCTGAAGAAGGTCCGCGTCAGGAGCAGGTTGACGCCGCTGAACGGGAGGCTGAAGCTGAACCAGAAGAGGGCCTCGCTGACGCGGTCGGTGTCCGCGGGGCCGAAGTCGCCGTGCTCGTAGATGAGCCGCGTGATCGGCTCGGCGAGGACGAGCGTGCACGCCGCGGCCGGGACGAGCAGCAGGAAGATCTGCCGGATGCCCTGGGCGGTCAAGCCCCGGAGGCCGTCGCGGTCCCCGCGTGCCGCGAGGCGGCTGAGCGTCGGGAAGAGGACCGTCGCGACGGCGACGCTGAACATCCCCTGCGGGAGCATGTAGATGCGGAACGCGGCGTCGATCGCCCGCGGCGCGTTCTCGGAGACGAGCGAGCCCAGCGTCGAGTTGATGAGCAGGTTGAAGTTGATGAGGCCGAGCCCGATGGTCACCGGCAGCATCAGGATCAGGACCTGCCGGACGCGCTCGTCGCGCGGGTTGAACGTCGGCATGACCTTGAAGTCCAGGCGCCGGAAGACCGGCACGAGCATCAGGAGCTGGACGAGCGTCCCGACCAGGACGCCGATCGCGTACGCGTAGAGCTCCTCGTCGCCCTCGAACCACCCGCGGCCGCCGATGAGGAAGGCGAGGATCACCAGGTTCCACACGACCGGGCTGATCGCCGGGACGCTGAAGTGGTCGTAGGCGTTGAGGATCCCCTGGAGCAGCCCGTTGAGGCCGAGCAGGACGACGATCGGGAAGAGGACCTGGGCGAGGCCGCCGGTGAGGTCGTCGAGCTCGTCGGAGAACGTGTCGCCGGTGAAGAGCGGCATCACGTACGGCGCCGCGAGGATGAACGCCGCGCTGATCAGGCCGAGCACGCCGGCGATGAGGAAGAACAGCGTCGAGGCGAGCTGGAAGGCCTCCTTCTTCTTGTCCTTCTCGAGCAGCTCGGTGAAGACGGGGACGAAGGCGGCGCTCAGCGCGGCGTCGGCGAACAGGCTCCGGATGAGGTTCGGGACCTGGAAGGCGATCGTGAACGCGGAGAAGGCGCCGGTGGTCGCGAAGTAGCTCGAGGCGACGATCTCGCGCGCCAGCCCGGCGATCCGCGAAAGGCCGGTCGCCACGCTGAAGACGAACGTGTTGCGGGCGATCCTCGCCAAGGCCGCGCTACTCTACGTCGCCGCATGGCCAACATCGCGTCCCAGAAGAAGCGCAACCTGCGGTCCGAGCGCGAGCGCCTCGAGAACCGCCGGTACACGTCGACGATCAAGACGTACTTCCGCCGCCTGGAGGCCGCCGTGGCCGAGGGCGACGACGCGAAGGCCGACGCCGAGCTGGTCGAGTTGATCCGCACGATCGACAAGGCCGTGAAGCGCGGCGCGATGCACCGCAACACCGGCTCGCGCAAGAAGTCCCGCGCGACGCGCGTGCGCCGCGGCGCCTCCGCCTCCGCGTAGCTCCTCCTGACGCACCGCATTCCGTCGTGTTACGGCGGGTGTAGTGTCGGCTGGCCATCCGGATCCACCGTCCCTCAGCGCGTCTCGTGCTGGCGGTGATCGCCATCGCTGCCGTGGCTTCCGGCATCGCGATCGCAGCCGTTCCCGACAGCCAGGGGCGGATCAACGGGTGCTACAAGAACAAGGGCGGCGCGCTGCGGATCCTCAAGAGCGGCACGACGTGCCGACGCGGCGAGAAGCTCGTCCAGTGGAACCAGCGGGGCGTGCCGGGCGTGGCGGGGGTCGCGGGGCCGGCCGGTCCTGCGGCCTCGCCGGGAGCCCCTGGCGCTCCGGGCGGGAGCGGCTCGCCCGGCGCTCCCGGCGCTCCCGGTGCGGACGCCGGGAACCTCGTCACCGGCAACACGGCGAACATCACCGCGGTCCCGAACGAGACGCGCTATCTGCATCCCTCCGGCACGTCGGACCACTGGGGCAACCCCTCCTTCGCGGAGATGCTGTCGCCGAACGCCCCGACGGTCGCGCGCGACCTCGCCGTCAGCCTGCCCGACGTGCCCGGCGCGGGCCAGTTCTACAGGCTCACGTTCCAGGTCAACGGGGCCGACACCGCGCTGGGCTGCACGATCACCCATCCCGCGACGGCGTGCACGGACAGCGCCGACGAGGTGACGATCCCGGCGGCCAGCCTGATGGCGTTCGAGCTCGAGGTCAGCGCGACGGCCACGGCGCGGCGCGTGCGGTTCGGCTGGCGTGCGCTGACGCCTTAGACCGCCATCGCGTCGAGGGCGCGGACCGCGACGGTCTCGTCCTCGAGGTCCTCGCCGCCGCGGCTGGCCAGCTCGAGGTCGGCGAGGGCGATGAGCGCGGCGCGCAGCGAATCGACGTCGGACCGTCGCGCCTCGGCGATCCGCCGCTCCGCCGCCCACGGGCTGCCCCTCATCGACCCCTTGACCTGCGCGGGCGACTCGCCGGCCTCCAGGCGTTCGGCGATCGCGAGGACGTCGCGCATGCGGCGGGCCATGAGCGGGACGAGCCTCGCCAGCGACTCCCCCTGGCCCCTGAGCTCGACGAACGCCCTCGTGGCGGCGGCCCGGTCGCGGGCGACGAGCGCGTCGACGAGTCCCCAGACCTGGCGCTCGGCGCTCGGCGCGGCGACGGCCTCGACGTCGTCGACACCGAGCTTCGCGTCCGCGCCGTGCTCGAGCGCGAGCTTCTCGAGCTCACGCAGCAGGCGCTGCTGGCGCTCGCCGACGGCGGCGATCAGCGCCTGCGCGGCGGTGTGGTCGAGCTCGATCTGGAGGCGCTTGGCCTGCTGCTGGACCCAGCGCGGCAGCTCCTTGGCCTTGAGCATCTGCTCTCCGACGACGTCGCCGCCGGCCTTCTTGACCGCATCGGCGAGGGCCTTCGGCGCCTTGGCGCGGCCGTCCTCGCGCGCGAAGAACGCGACCGTCGTCTCCGGGTCGAGGTGCTGCACGGCGGGGACGACGTGCTGCTTGACCTCGGCCTCCTTCCACCGCTCGACGCCGTCGACGATCACGAAGCGGCGGCCGATCGCGAACGTCATGGCGCTCAGCGCGGCCGCGGCGGCCTCGGGCGTCGCCTCCTCGCCCTCGAGGACCTCCGCGCCGCTGACGCCCGACTCCTGCTCGGCCATCGTCCGCAGGTTCGCGCGGCGCTCGCCGATCCGCCCGTGGTCGTCGCCGTGGATGAGGTAGGCGGGCTTCCAGGCGGGCATCGGCGGGTGGGAGGCTAGCCGCCGCCGCGGTCCTCCAGGTCGGCCAGCCGCGCCTCCAGCTTCCGGACCCGCTCGACCAGCTCGTGCTCCCGCGGCCGGTGGACGATCTCGAGCTTGATCCCGTCGGGGTCGTAGAAGAACACGGCGTAGTAGCCCGGCATGTACTCGTCGTGCTCCTCGGGGCCGCTCTCGATCTCGTGCCCGTTCGCGCGCAGCCATTCCGCCCGCTCGTCGACGACCGACCGCCGCGCCGCGCTGAAGGCGATGTGGTGGATGCCGACGTCGTAGCGGTCGTACTCCCTGCGGCCCTTCGCCTCGCGGACGCTCACCGACCCCCACCCGCCCGGCCGGCCGACGTAGATCACCCGCTCGCCCTGCTCCCCCTCGATCTCGGCGGTCCGGACGTAGCCGAGCGGCCTGAGCAGCTCGACGTAGAAGCGCAGGCTGCCGTCGAGGTCGGTGACGACGAGGTCGAGGTGGTCGATCGCTTCGAGCATGCGGCTGCGGCGGGATCATCGCACCACGACGCCCCCGCTCGGGTGGGGCTCGATGCGGACCGTCCCGTCCTCGTCGGTTCTTCTGACCTCCGGAACCGCGCGGAGCGCCTCGAGCGTCGGGCGCGACGGATGGCCGTACGTGTTGCGGCCCACCGGGATGACGGCGACCTCCGGCCGAACGTGTTCGAGCAGCTGCGGCAGCCCTTCGTCCTCGGAGCCGTGGTGGGCGACCTTCAGGACGTCGACGTCGGGCAGGTCGAGCGGCAGCGTGACGTCGGACTCCGCGTCGGCGGTGAGGAGCGCCGACGTCTCGCCGTCCTCGACGAGGGCGACCGTCGCCGTGAGGTTAGGGTCGCCGGCGCGTGGCCTGCCGGGCGGCGGCCAGAGGACGGTGAAGGTGAGCGGGCCGGCGCGGAGCGTCTGCCCCGCCTCGGGCACCGCACGCGCGACTCCGGGCGGCAGGCCCGCGAACCGTTCCCCGCCACCCTCGCCGCCGTCGGGCTCCGCGGCGCGCTCCTCCGCCGTCTGCCGGCCGTCGAGGACGAGCCGCGGCGTGAACGCTGCGAGGACCTCTCTGAGTCCACCTTCGTGGTCGAGCGACGAGTGCGTGATGACGATCGCGTCGAGCCGCTCGACGCCCGCCGCGCGCAGCTTCCCGACGATCCCCGCGCCCGGCGGGCCGGTGTCGACGAGGATCGCGTGCGCCGCGCCATGCTGGAGCAGCGTCGCGTCGCCCTGGCCGACGTCGAGGACCGAGAGCGCGAAGCCGCGCGGTGGATCGCCGCCTCTGAGCCCACCGGCCGCGGTCGCGCCGAGCAGCGCGAGGAGGAGCGCCGCGGCGACGACCCGCGCCGCTCTGCGCCAAGCGGGGGGCGCCGCTCTGGGCCGAGCGAGGGGCGCCGCTCCGGCACCCACCGCCGCGCCGCCACCACCCGCCGCCGCATCGCCGCCCGCGACCGCTCCGCTCTCGGCCGCGAACGTCCGCCCTCCCGGCCCCGCCGCACCACCGATCGTCGCGGACCACCACCGCGCTCCCCTCCTCGCCACGAGCACGCCGAGCGCCATCGCTCCGTACATCGCCGCGGCGCCGAGCGGGCCGGGCACGCTCACGCCGACGCTCGCGTGCGGCATCGCGGCGGCCGTCCGCCCGAGCCACGCGAGGTACGCGAGCGGGAAGCCCGCGAGGACGTTGATCGCGCTCGCCGCCCCGTCGCCGAGGGTCGCGGCGAGCGCGCCGAGCCACATCACCGGCGCGACCGCGGGCGCGGCCAGGAGGTTCGCCGGCAGCGCGACGAGCGAGACCTGCTCGAAGTGCAGCGCGAGGAGCGGCGCGGTCGCGACCGTCGCGGCGATCGTGAGCGCGGCGACCTCCGCGACGGCGCGCGGGGAGCCGCGGGCGACGAGGGCGTCCCGCAGGCGCCGGTGGAGCGCGAGGATGGCGACGACGGCGGCGAAGCTCAGCTGCCACCCGGGATCCTCGGCCGCGCGGGGGTTCGCGACGAGCGTCGCCGCCGCCGCGAGGAGCAGCGCGTACCACCGCGACGACGGGCGGCCGGCGAG
>DASZDF010000673.1:0-11890 GCA_035942275.1 Solirubrobacteraceae bacterium
TCCGCGCGCAGCGCACGACGCTCCGCCTCGAGCACGCGCTCCCCGGCCGCGACCAGCTCGGCCTCGACCTCGCGGGGCGCCTGGGGCGCCCGCTGTTCGACGTCCGGACGCGCGGTCCGCGGCGCCCGGCGCCGAGGCCCCGGGCGATGCGGCACGAGCCCGGCCGCGCGCACAGCCGCGTCGAACGACCCGTCGAAGTGACGCTTGGCCGCGTTGACGGACGGCCACCGCTCGCCGGTCTCGGGGTCGCCGAGCCGGTAGCGCTCGATGCGCCACTCCTGCGCGCGCCAGCGGGCGAGCGACGGGTTCCAGTCGGCGGTGGACGGCGGCTCGCCGTACAGCGCGTTCCAGCGGATGATCTTCTCGATGACGAGCTCGCGGGTGAGAGCGCCCTTGCGCACTCCGCCCGCGGCGATCGCGGACGGAGTCATGGGTCACTCTCCGTTCCGCTTAGCCGCGCTCGCGCAGGTCGAGGCTCGTCGCCGGCCGTCCGCCGGTGTGCGGGAACGACGGCTTGCCCACGACTGAGGCGGGCATGCGGTTCCAGCAGATGCGGACGACGCGGGACATGACGACGACGGAAGGTAAATCCTCCTGACCCATCTGTAAAGCGCGCCCGCCGAAAGGTTCGAACCCGCGCGGTGCTGCCACAATCCCGTCCGTGCCGATCGAGTTCGCGTCCCGCATCAGCCGCATCCCGCTGTATCCGACCGCGGGCGGCTACTCGCTCCCCGACGACGTCGCGATGCTCGCGAGCAACGAGTCCCCGGACCCGCCGCTCCCGCAGGTCGTCAAGGCGATCGAGCGCGTCCTCACGAACCTCAACCGGTATCCGGACCCGAGCAACGCGCGGCTCCGGCACGCGCTGAGCGACCGCTACGGCGTCCCCGCGAACCGGATCGCCATCGGCAACGGCAGCGTCGAGATCCTGCTCGCCGCGGGGGAGGCGCTGCTCGAGCCCGGGGCGGAGGTCGTGTACGCGTGGCCGAGCTTCAGCGTCTACCCGCACCTCGCGGCGGCTTCGGGCGCCCGCGCGATCACCGTCGACCTCGACGACGACGACAAGCACGACCTCGACGCGATGCTCCAGGAGATCACGGCGGCGCCGCGGCTCGTGATCGTGTGCAACCCGAACAACCCGACGTCGACCGCGCTCCCGCTCAAGCAGATCACCGAGTTCGCGGCGAAGGTCCCGCCGCACGTCGCGCTGATCCTCGACGAGGCCTACTGCGAGTTCAACCTCCTCGACGACCCCGACGCGTCGATCGACCTGCTGGAGCGCCACCCGAACCTCGTGCTGCTCCGGACGTTCTCGAAGGTCTACGGGCTCGCCGGCCTGCGCGTCGGCTTCGCGCTGGCCGGGAGCGAGCGCTTCGTGCAGGCGGTCGACCAGGTCCGCCAGCCGTTCTTCTGCAACGCCGCGGCTCAGGCCGCCGCCATCGAGGCCCTCAAGCATCAGGACGCCGTCGCCGAGCGCGTCGAGCGGGCGATCGTCGCGCGGGTCGAGATGGAGAGCGGCCTGAGCGACCTCGGCATGCGCGTGGCCGAGTCGCACGCGAACTTCTGCTGGTTCCACCTCCCGGAGGAGATCGAGGAGAAGGCGGTCGTCGACGGCCTCGCCGAGCGCGGCGTGCTCGTCCGGGCCGGCACCGCCCTCGGCCGCGAGGGCGCGATCCGCGTCACGTACGGCCGCCCGAGCGAGAACGCGCGGTTCCTGCGCGAGCTGTCGGCGCTGACCCGCTAGCGGGCCGGCCGCGAAGCCGTGCCCTGACGCGCCGCGGCGAGCACCGCGCCGACGCCGGCCGACACGACCCCGAGCGGCACGTCGACGAGCAGGTATCCCAGGCTCTCCGCCAGCTCGCCGCTGACCAGCGCCACGAGCGCGCCCACGATGGCGCCCGCCACCACGACCGCGAGCCACCGCAGGCGGCCCACGAAGTGGCGGCCGATGACGAACCCGGCACCCAGACCGCCGACGATTGGAAGCAGCTCGAACACTTGACGTTCCTGCCCCCGAGTATGCCGCAGCGGGCGCGAGCAGCGCAAGGGATGCTTGACAAGTCAGTCCCAAGAGGACTAGAAGTGGTAAGCGATCACTGACGTGCCGCAGCCGAAACGTTCCGATGCCGCTCGCACCGCCCCCTTCGTGCTCGTCGGGACGGTGAAGCAGGTCGGCGGCTCGAACGTCAGCTCGGTACCGGCCGGCGACGGCACGGCCATCGTCCGCGTCGACGAGGTGGTCGCCTCTCCCACGCGCTTCGGCAACCTCGCCGGGCAGGACATCACGGTGCGCCTCTCCCGCCCGGCCCGCCGCGGCGAGAAGGCGCTCTTCCACGCGACCAGCTACGCCTTCGGCGAGGCCGTCGCGCTCGACGAGCTGGAGCGCAGCTCGGGGCGCGAGGCCACGCGGATGCGCGAGCAGGTCGTCGCCGAGAAGCGCGACGAGCACGACGCCGACCTCGTCGAGCGCCTCCGTCAGGCCGAGCTCGTGGTGTACGGCCAGGTCGCGTCCGTGGAGCAGCCCCAGGTCGAAGGCAACGTCGGCTGGATGGCTGCGGAGCTGCTCGTCTGGCGGATCCTGAAGGGCGAGCCACCGCCCCAGACGCGCGTGGTCTTCCCGTCCCCGCGCACCCACCGCTTCCGCGACGCGCCGCAGTTCCTCGAAGGCCAGGAGGGCGTCTGGATCCTCCACGCGATCGACCGCGCACGGCGCGACCTCGGGCGCAAGGGCCCGCCGCGGCTCCGCGGCGCGTTCACCGCGCTCGACGAGCTCGACTTCCACTCGCCGGCGGCCGGTCGTCGCCTTCGGCTGCTGCTGCTGTCGATCGGCGAGGGCGCAGGCGCGCGCTGACATGCCGGTCCGGGTCGTCAACGTCATCCCGGCCGTGCTCAGCAACGACACGGCGCAGGACAGCGAGTGCTCGGTCGCCGTCAACCCGGTCGACCCGCGCCAAGCGGTGGTCACCGCGTTCACGCGCGATCCGGGTCTCTCCGGCACCGCGCCGATCTTCACGTCCGTCGACGGCGGCGCGACGTGGGCGCTGACGGTCTGCGTGCCCGGGGGCAACTCGACGGGCGACATCTCCGTGCGGTTCGGCGGCGCCAGCGGCCGCCTGTACGGCGCGATCCTGCGCGGCGGCAACGGCAGGTACAACGTCCTGCGCTCGGCGGCGTTCCCTCCGGCCGGCGTGATGACCATCCTGGTCGACCGCTCGGGGCCCGACCAGCCGTGGGTCGAGACCGGCTGGGCCGGGGTCGGCGGCACGGGAACGCGCGACCGCGTCTACGTCACCTCGAACCAGGGCACCGCGATCGTCGACCAGTCGCTCGACGCCGCCACGGCGGCGGCGCCGGCCGGCTTCGGCGGGACGACCGACATCGAGTCGCGCGCCGGGAGCGACCGGCCGTCGGTGCGCACCGCGGTGCATCGCTCCGGATGGGTCTACGGGATGTTCGTCGGCGTCCGCAGCGGCGGCTCGGACATCGTCGTCGTCCGCGATGACGACTGGGGCAGCGGCGGATTCGCCAACCTGGTCGACCCGGGCGACGGGGCCGCCGGCCGGCGGATCGTGAGCGGCGTCACCGTCCCGCCGGTCGGGACGCTTCTCGGCAGCGTCCGCGTCAGCTCCCGCCTCGCGATCGCCGTCGACCCCCGCAACCGCAGGCGCGTCTACGCGGCGTGGTGCGACGGAGCCGTGACGGCCGCCTCGCCGTTCACCCTGCACCTGCGCCGCTCCGAGGACGGCGGAGCGACGTGGACCGCCGACCTGCGGACGATCACGCGCGTCACGAACCCGGGGCTGGCGGTCACCGTCCGCGGCACCGTCGCGCTGTTCTACCAGCGGCTCATGACGCCCGCGGCCGGCAACCGGTTCGAGGCGCGCCTCGAGATCTCCGACGACCGCTTCGTGACGGTCCGATCGAACCTCGTCCTCGCCGATCTCCCCGACCAGGGCGGCACGTTCGATCCGACGATCGGCGACTACGCGAACCTGATCGCGGTCGGCAAGGACTTCTACGGCGCGTTCTGCGGCTTCAACCGGCCGGTCCTCGCGAACTTCCCGAACCAGGTCACGTACCTGCGCAACGCCGACTTCCCGGGGCAGCGGCTGCTCGACAACGACGGCGTGACGACGGTCGCGAGCTCGATCGACCCGTTCTTCTTCCACTTCTGGGACGTCGCGCCGGAGGACGACTTCTTCGTCCGCGACTGGACCGACAGCGCGACGTCGTTCGACACCGGCATCGAGCCCTCGATCCGCCCGGCGTTCTGGGAGAAGCCAGACGTCTGGAACCGCCGCGGGCCCGACCCCGGTCCGTTCACCGGCGACCAGCCCGCGAACGAGCCGGCGGGCAACGGCACCGGGGACATCGGCGACAACTGGGCGTTCGCCCGCATCCGCCGCCGCGCGGCGCCGGCGACGGGGCCGGGCCAGACGGTCACCGCGCACTTCCTCGTCTCGAAGCTCGGGACCGGGAGCAACTACGTCGACGCCGCCTCCGTCGACCCGGACGTCTCGTTCCCCGATCCGGACCCGACGCTCGTGTTCGCGGCCGGCAACGCCGGGCCCGCGACGACCGCGGCCTTCCGCTGGCACCTGAACGCGGTGAGCTCGGGGCACCTGTGCATGGCCGTGGAGATCTCCTCGCCCCGGGATCCGTTCGCCGGCCTGAGCCTGCGTGGGCGCGCGCCGGGCTGGCCGGTGCAGGACCTCGAGATCCTCGACGACAACAACAAGGCGCAGCGCAACATGGGCCTGTCGACGACCCCGGCCCGCGGCATGGAGCGCGCGCTCGTCACGCGCGTCGGGCTCGTCCACAACGCCGCGACGTTCCGCCGCGACATCGTGCTCCAGTTCTCGATCGAGGACCTGCTGCGGCCGAAGATCAAGCCGCGGCCATCCGTGCGCCTCGGGGTACTGGGGGAGAAGGAGGCCGTCAAGCGCACCGGCGGCAGGCTCGTCCTCGACGGGATGGACCCGGGGGAGAACCGCTGGGTCGCTGTCTCGTTCGTTCCGCCGGCGGGCAGGGCGGGCCAGACGTTCGTCGTGCGGTTCTTCGAGATGGCCGGTCAGGCCGCGATCAACGGCTTCAGCCTCGGCGTGCGGCTCGGCGGCCCGCGCGACGTGCTCGGGTACGCCCTGGAGCGCTACCGCTCGGTGTTCACGCGGCTCGACGCTCTCCAGCCGAGCGACGCGACGACGCGCGAGCTGGAGATCGTGCTCGACGCGGGCCGGAGGCCGGGGGCGTGGGCGGCAGGCCTGGGCGAGCGCTGGGATGCGATCTCCGGCGCGCTGTTCGACGTCGCGGGCCGTGCCGACGCAGCCGCGATCGGGCCCGCGCTCGAGCGCGCGGAGCGTGCGCTCGTCAAGCAGACGGACCCCACCGCCCTCGTCGAGCTCGGGTCGGTGCTCGAGCGGGTCGACGCGCGGCTCACGATGCTGGAGCTCGCGCGTGGGGACGTCGCCGACATCCGGCAGACGTTCGCCTGGCAGGCGGACCTCTTCGCCGCCGGCACCGCGCTGTCGCGGCTGAAGCCCGCCGAGCGGCTCGAGGCGACGGCGCGCGAGTTCGTCGACGGGTACTCGGCGCGCAAGCTGCACGACCGCGACTACCTCGACCACGTCCGCCGTGCCGCGCCTCTGCTGGCGAAGCTGTCCGGCAAGGCGGTGGGCGATGCGCAGCGGTTCAAGACCGCCGTCGCGGAGCTCGATGCGGCCGCGGTGGGCGACGACCTCTCCGCGCTCCAGGGCGCGCACCGCGGGGTCCTGCTGCTCCTCGCCGCCGCGGCGGAGGGGCGCGAGCCGCCGGCCCAAGCCGGCCGCCGCTAGAGCGCCGCAGGTTTCCGGTGCCGCGTGCGTTCGTGTACGCATGCGTTCATTCGTCGCGAGCCTCGCAGCCGCCGTCCTCCTCGTCGCGGGCGCGTCCGCGCCGCCCGCGCAGGCGGCGCCGCAGAAGGGCGGCTCGGTCTACCTGCGCGTCGACGCCACGCAGATCGTGCTCGGCAACAGCGTCGCCGAGCGGCGGTGGTCGCGCGCGCCGATGCGCACGCTCGCGCTCACCGACCGCCGCGGCCAGGATCGGACGTGGAGCCGCGACACGCGCGACTTCGCGATCGGCACGGGCGAGGCGACGATCGGCTCCGAGGCGTTCACCGTGACGCGCGTCGATCGCGAGGACGTCCGCGGCGGCGGGATCCGGCTGACGATGACGCTGACCGGCGTGCCCGGACTGACCGTCCGGCGGATCGCCGAGGCGTACCCCGGCGTCCCGGGCTTCCGGATGCAGACGATCGTCGAGCCGGCCGCGGGCATCGCCATCGGGAGCGCGGTGCTGGAGGAGGCGGCGCCCGGCGCGGGCACGCCGACGCTCCACGCGTTCCGCGCGGGCGCCGACTGGCGCGACGCCGAGTGGACGGGCCCGGCCCTCCAGGTCGGCGACCCGCACGCCGGCACGTGGCGGGAGACGACGACCGCCGGCCGCGGCGAGCCCGTGAGCGGCAGCGGGCAGTGGCTGAGCGTCGAGGACGGCGGGCGCTCGCTGTTCCTCGTCGCGGAGGGCAGCGACTTCCCCTCCTCCCGCGGGGCGTACGACGGCACGACCGCCGAGCTGCGCAACGACTACGGCCGCGACGTCGTCCTGCGGGGCCCGCTGGAGGAGAGCGGTCACGTCGAGAACTCGAGCGACCTGCCCGCGCGCCATCGCGTCGCGCAGCCCGGCCAGAAGCTCGCGCTCGAGCCGGTCTTCGTCGGCTTCGGGGCCGGCGACGGCGACGCGGAGTGGCAGTTCGCGCGCTACCTGCGCGAGCACCGGCTGCGCGCCGAGCCCGGGAAGGTCGTGTTCAACTCCGACCGCCTCGACGACGACCGCAGCGGCGCCAAGGACGACGCGGACTACGCGATGGTCCAGCGCGTCGCCGAGACCGCGCGGCGCCTCGGCGTCGACACGTTCGTCCTCGACGACGGGTGGCAGGAGATCTCCGGCGACTGGAACGCCGACCCCGCGCGCTACCCCGACCCGTCCTACGAGGCGGTCCGCGAGGCGATCGCGCCGATGAAGCTCGGCCTGTGGATGAGCGCGATGCACTTCCACCCCGACTCGGTCACCGCGCGCGAGCACCCGGAGTGGTGGTGCCAGCCGTACGCGTCGGGGCTCTACGCGTACAACACCGCTGAGCCGAACGAGGGCTCGAACGAGGCGGGCATCGTCCCGTGGGGGCCGGACGCGATCCCGTTCGTCGAGGGTCGCATCCGCAAGGCGATCACGGAGTGGCAGGTCACGTACTTCAAGTTCGACTTCCTGGCCTGGCTGGACTGCGCGGGGCAGGGGGACTTCCACGCCTTCCGCGACGCGTTCGTCGCGATGCTCGACCGCGTGCGCGCCGACCATCCCGCCGTGACGCTCCAGGTCGACGAGACGAACGACTACCGCCTGTTCCCGTTCGCCTCGACGACGCGGGGCCCGACGTGGTTCCAGAACGGCAACCCCGAGCCCCACGTGCTGCTCCACAACCTGTGGAACCTCAGCCCGTACGTCCCGGCCTACGCGATCGGCCAGCACGTGCTCGGCGGCGACGCGTGGAAGCGCCATCCCGTGTCGACGCTGATGGCCGCGGCGCTGCCGTCGCACATCTCCTACTTCACCGACATCCGCACGCTGCCCGACCACGTGGTCGCGGAGGCGGGCCGCTGGATCGGCTGGTACAGGGCGAACCGCTCGCTGTTCACCGACGGCGTCACGTACCCGCTGCTGGCCGATCCGCTCGAGAAGGGCTGGACCGCGCTCCAGTCGTGGAACCCCGAGCGGGGGGAAGGGGCGCTGGTCGCGTTCCGCCAGGACGGCGAGGCCGCCTCGCAGACGATCGCGCTGCGCAACGTGCCCGCGGGGCGGACGTTCGCGCTGACCAGCGCGCCCGACGGCGCCGCCCTCGGCACGGTCACGTCCGAGCAGCTCCGGGCGGGGATCCCGGTGGAGATCCCCGCGAAGGACGGCGCGCAGGTGATCGCGATCAGGCCCGCTGCGTAGCGGTCGCGGCAAGCCGCTCGATCGCCTCGTCGCGCCGCGGGTCGCCGGGGGGCAGGGCCTCGACCCGCAGCACCCTGCCGGCGGCGTCGACGGTGAAGAGGGACTCGATCACGACGTCCCAGTCGGCGCCCGTGGCCGGCTCGTGCCCGCTCCAGCGCTCGCGACGTGACGCCACGCCGGGCGCGACGAGGTCGAGCCGGTCGAAGTCGCAGCGCACCGCGGCGCTCGGGTCGAACACGCTGCGGAAGTAGGCGACCACCTCGTCGTGCCCGGCGAAGCGCTGGCCGAGCGGGTGGTACTCGAACACGATCTCGGGCGCCAGCGTCGCCGCGACGCCGTCCCAGTCCCGCGCCGCGAAGTTGGCGAGGTGCGCGGCGCAGAGCTCGTCGAGCGCGCCGAGCGCGGCAAGGCGCTCGCGCGCGGCGGCCTCGTCGGGGAAGACGTCGGTCCGCCAGATGCGCCCGTCGCCGTCGAGCTGCACGAGCACGCACTGCTCCGCCACGCCGGCGGGCGCCCCGGCGCTGACGCGCTCGGCGAACAGCGCGAGCCTCGGCCCGGACCACGCGATCGGCTCCGACTCCCACCGCTCCATCCCGACGTCGGCCGCGCCCGTGACGAGGCCGACGACGCCCGCGATCCCGCTCTCCTCGCCGAATCCGAGCGGACGGTGGTCGACGCTGACGGCGTCGTCGGCGTACAGCGCGCGCAGGGCCTCCCAGTCGCGAGCCTCGAAGGCCGCGGTGAACCGCTCGCGGACGCGCACGGCGACGTTGTCCGTCCGTGCGCGCAGCTCCTCGTAGCGCGCCATCAACGACTCGCGGTCGTCGGCGTCGAAGAACTCCTCGCACGCCACCCGGCCCTCGTCGTCGTAGATCGCGATCTCGCCCTGGCTGACGTCGAGGAGCCCGCCTCCGTCGAGCGCGTGGCCGCGGTAGTGCTGGATGCGCGCGGTGATCGCGTGACCGCAGGCGAGCAGCTCGGCCGTCGTCGTCATGTCGGGCGCGGCGGCGACCGCCGTATGCCCGGTCTCGATGAGAAGGTCGAGATCGAGGCGCTCCCACCCGACCGGGCGATGGTCGAACGCCTCGTAGCCGGGCGCGAACAGCGCGCGGACGGCGGCCCAGTCGCGGCGGTTGAAGGCGAGGCACTGCGCGCGCGTGGCCTCGACCGCCGGGTGTCGCGGGTCGATCCCCGGCGCGAGGCTGACGGGGTCCTCGGCGCTCCGCACGACCTCCCGCTGCGCCGCGGCCTTCGCCAGTCGCTCGATCGCCTCGCCGATGCGGGGGTCGCCGGGGAGGAACGCCTCGACCCGCGCCATCCGGCCCTCCTCGTCGAGGACGAAGAGGCTCTCGACCACCGCCTCCCACTCGACGCCGGAGGACCCGTCCGTTCCGCGCCACGTCTCGCGGCGGGAGCACACGACGGGCGCGGGCTCGTCGACGCGGTCGGCGAGGCACGCGATGCCGGCGCTCGGGTCGTACGCGGTGCGCAGCTGGGCGAGCGCCGCGTCGCGCCCGACCGAACGGTGGCCGGCCGGGTGGTAGTCGAGCACGACGTCGGGCGCGAGCGTCGCCGCGACGGCCTCCCACTCGCCGCGGTCGTACGCGCCGAGCTGGGCGACGTTCCACGCGTCGATCTCGGCCAGGCGGTCGAGCCGCCCGCGCGCCACGCCCTCGTCCTCGGCGGCGAACGTCTCGTCGCGCCAGATGCGGCCGTCGGCGTCGACCTGGAGCAGCACCCGCACCTCGCCCGAGCCGCCGGCGCTGCTGACCTCCTCGGCGAACAGCGCGAGGCGCTCCCCGCGCGCCGCCAGCGTGGTCGATCGCCAGCGGTCGGCTCCGACGGCGGCCAGACCGGCGGCGAGCCGCCCGACGCCGGCGCGCCCGCGGACCTCGCCGAAGCCGAGCGGCCGCCGGTCCACCACGACGACGTCGTCGGCGTGCAGCGCGGTCAGCGCGTCCCAGTCGCGGGCCTCGAACGCCTCGGTGAACCGGCGGCGCGCCGCGACGACCGGGGGCTCGCGCTCCTCGGCGGGGAGCGCGCGGAGCTCCTCGAACCGCGCGAGCATGGCCTCGTCGTCGTCCGGTTCGAAGACCTCGGCCCGCGCGACGAGCCCGCCCTCCACCACCGCGACGATGCCGGCGACGATCTCGCCCGGTCCGTCCGGTGAGCCCACCGGCAGGGTCTGGCGGAAGGCCAGCACGCGATCGTCGGCGACGAGCACCTCCGCCCGGACCGACGTCCACCGCGCGATGTCCTCCTGTTCCCACGCCATCCGGAGCTGGGTGGCGAGATCGTCGGGGCCGTCGAACTCCCACAGCGCGGGGTGGCGGCGGTCCACGACGCTGAAGTCGTCGCGGTACAGCGTCCGGAGCCCCTTCCAGTCGCGGCGCTCGAAGCAGCGCACGTACCGCTCGAGGATGCGCGTGGTCGCCGGCGCCGAGCACAGCTCGTCGAACCGCGCCCGCGCCGCTGCGCGGTCCTCCGGCGCGAAGAACTCCTCGGCCGCGACACGTCCGTCGCGGGCGACCGTGACGACGTCGAACTCGACCTCGAACGCGCCGCTGCCCGCCGCCGCGTGGCCGGAGAACTTGTGCGTGCGCAGGGAGACACCCTTCGCGGCTGCGACGACCTCGCCGCTCAGGCGCGCGTCGCTCTGCGCGCGCGCGGTCCGCACCAGCTCGACGACCCCATGCGGTCCCTCCACCACGTCCCACCCGATCGGCCGGTGGTCGATGCCCCGGAAGTCCTCGGTGAAGAGGGCCGCGAACGCCGCCCAGTCGCTCCGGTTCGCGGTGTCGCGCTGGGTCTCCCAGAGGCGCACCATCGGGTGGGAGGGATCGACCGCGTCCGGTGCGCGCAGCTCCTCGTAGCGCGCCAGGATCGCCTCGCGGTCGTCCCCGTCGAACATCTCGGCGCGCCGCGCCCGGCCGTCCTCGACGAGCACGACGCTCCCGAACGCGAACTCGACCGTGCCGCCGCCGTCGAGGGCGTGGCCGTCGACGCGCGCGACCGTCGCCGCCACGTTCCCGGACGCCGCGAGCACGTGGGTCGTCATGCGGAGGTCGGGGGCGACGGCGACGGCGCTCTTCGCCGTCTCGATGGCGCGCTCGGCGTCGAGCGGCTCGCCCCAGCCGAGCGAGCGGTGGTCGACCGTGACGTAGTCGTCCGCCTGGAGCGCGCGGTAGCCGTCCCAGTCGCGCGCGTTGAACGCCGCGCACTGCGCGCGCAGCGCCGCGACGGCCGGAGACGACGCGTCGACTCCGGGCGCGAGGCGCACGGGATCGCTCTCCGCGACCAGCTCCTCGTAGCGCGCGAGGATCACGTCCTCGTCCTCGGGCTCGAAGAGCTCGCTGCCCGCGAGCACGCCGTCGCGCTCGAAGATCACGTTGCCGTACGCGATCTCGACCGGCCCGCCTTCGCCGAGGCGTCCCGTCAACATCAGGATCGACGCCGCGACGTGCTCGCTCCGCGCGAGGAACCGCAAGCGCGTCCACCGGACGTCGCGGACGAGATCGTGCGAGGCGTCGAACGCGGCGATCGTCTGCTCGAGGTCCATGTCCGCGCCGTTCGGCCGGTGGTCGACGACGCGGTAGGCGGGGCTGTAGATCCGGCGCAGGCCGTCCCAGTCGCGCTCGTTGAGGCACCGCAGGGACTCGGCCAGCAGCCGCTCCAAGCGGGTGTGCGCGTGCCCGGCGCCCGCCTGGTCGTCGCCGACCGGGATCGGCGCCTCGTCGTCCTGATCGGACGGCTCGGCCTGCGCGGGCGGGAGGGCGACCGGCCCGCCGCCGGCGAGCGCCGCCGCCCGGGCGAGCCCGGCCTCGTGCTGCTTGGCGGCGTAGTGCTCCCGCGCGCGCTCGGCCGC
>DASZDF010000674.1:0-5011 GCA_035942275.1 Solirubrobacteraceae bacterium
CACATGGTGCTGACGGCGATCGACCGGATCCCGCGCGACGGGATGTGGCTCGGATCGTTGGCCGTCGCCGCTCAGGCGTGCGTGGAGTCCGGCGCCGCGGCGGCGGCCGCCCACCTGCGCGAGCTCCTCGCGCCCTACGCGGGGGAGTGGGCGGCGTTCGGCTGGGCCGCGACGTGGGGCCCGGTCGCGATGTGGCTCGGCGAGCTGGCGAGCCTCCTCGGGCGGTACGAGGAGGCGGCGGAGTGGCGCGCGCCGATCGCTGCCGCCGGCGCTCCCGGGTGGGCGCTGCGGGTCCGCTACGCGCGGGCCCGGACGGCCGCCGAGCCCGACCGGGTCGCGCTCGGCGCCGTCGCGCGCGAGGCGAAGGCGCTGGGCCTGCGCCACCTGTGCGCGCAGGCGACCGGGGCGCGCGCCGCGGTGGCGCCGCCCGCCTGACGCGCTCCGACACTCGGCCACCTACTTCGCGGCGCGGGGGCGAAGCTGCGCGGCTTGCGGCCTCTCATGGTGCGTGACGCGCAAGTCGCTGGACGATCGTTCGTTGAACCGCCCGCTCGGGCGCTGGCAGGCTGCGCGCACTCAATGGTCGGCGGACGCTGACCTTCCTCGTCCCTCGCCCGTCCCCAGGAGAGTCATGCGCTTCCCCTGCCTCCTCGCCGTGCTCGTGTTCGCGGCGCTCCCTTCGTCGACCGCGGTCGCGAGCGGCGGCACGTACACCCACGTCCTCTGCGCGAACCCGGACACGGGGCGCGGCGTCGTCGGCGCCGACGCGCGGCTGCCGGACGGCACGACGAACCCGTGGAACATCCAGTTCGCGGCGGTGTCGGAGGCTCGCTCGCGGTGCAACGGCGTGATCGACGGCGAGGCGGGGATCCCGGTGACGACCGGCGCCGGCTGGACCTCGGACGAGGCCAACAAGGGCGGCGCGCTGCGCTACCGGGCGCCGGAGGGGATCACCTTCAACGGCGGGACGATCTACCGCTACGGCGTGGTGAGCGGGCGGTTCGCGTGGACGGTCTCGCGCAACGGGCGCTGGGACCACATCTTCGGCCAGCCGAACGACGACCACTGCACGTGGGGCGACGGCTGCTCGAGCCGCGGGACTCCCGGTGCGCCGTGGAGCGACCTCAACCGCGTGACCGTCGGCAGCAACGAGGTCAACGGGTTCGACGTCAGCATGCTGTGCGACATCCCGCAGGGGTGGCAGTGTCATGCGGACGGCAACCAGACGGTGCGCGTCTACGGCGGGAAGCTGGCGCTCGAGGATCGTGCCGCGCCGACGCCCGGGGCGGCGACGGGGTCGCTCGCTTCGGCGGCTGTGCTGTCGGGGATCGCGGACGTCGACTTCAACGCCTCGGACGCCGGGAGCGGGCTCTACCGCGTGCGCGTCGTGGTCGACGGGGTGACGCGGCTGTCGCGCGTGGTGCACGAGGACGGCGGGCGGTGCGCGGACGTCAACCCCGCGAACGGCGACGACTACGAGTTCGCGTACCAGCGGCCGTGCCGAGCGAGCGCGGGGGTGTCGGCCGCGTTCGACACGCGGTCGGTGGCCGACGGGGAGGTCGCGCTGCGCGTGGCCGTCGAGGACGCCGGGGGGAACGCGGTGACGGTCGTCAACCGGCGGGTGCGGATCGACAACGTGCCCGCTCCGACGAACGTCGCGGCCCCCTCGGTCGACGGCGTCCCGCGGCGCGGGAGCGGGCTGGCCCTGGTCCCCGGGTCGTGGGACGACCACGGCGCGGCCGGCGATCCGGCGATCGCGCACCAGTGGCAGCGGTGCCGGTACGACGGCGCGGCGTGCGTCGACGTGCCGGGCGCGACCGGCCCGACGTTCGTGCTGGGTACCGGGGAGGTGGGTCGGCGCATCCGGGTCGTGGAGACGGCGTCGAACCGTGAGGGAAGAGGGCAGTCGGTGTCGGCGCTGACGTCCGTCGTCACGCGCGAGGACGGCACGCTTCCGCCCGACCAGGACGGGACCGACAACGACGGCGACGGCGAGGTCGACGAGCCCGGTGAGACGGATCCGGGTACCGGCTCCGGCGGCGGCGGGTCGGGCGGCGGTGGCTCCGGCTCCGGCGGCCACACCGACAACCCCTCCAGCGCTGGCGGGACGCGCCTGCCGGTGAAGGCCGGCGAGCCGTCCTCCTCCGGCGCGGCGTCGGGCGCAAACGGCGAGGGAGCGTCGCCGCGCGCCCGTCTCACCGTCGCCTTCGCCGGCCGTCCCGGCGCGGTGCGGACCGTGAAGTTCGGCCAGGGGACGACGGTCACCGGCCGGCTCGTCGACGAGCACGACCGCCCGATCCGCAATGCGATCGTCGACGTCCATGCGACGCCGGCGCTCCGCGGTGCCGCGGCCGCGCCCGCCCAGCCCGCCGTGACCGGCTCCGACGGCGCCTTCACCTACAGGGTCGACGGGCGCGCGAGCTCGCGGGCGCTCCGCTTCACGTACCGGTACCTGCGGGCGGGCGACGTCGTCGCCGACGCCGCGCTGACGCTGAGGGTCCGCGCCGCGATCCGCCTGAGCGTGAAGCTCCGCGGCATCGCCGTCCGGTACTCGGGGCGGGTCCTGTCCGGGCAGGTGCCGAAGGCCGGGAAGCTCGTCGTGCTCCAGGGCCGCGTGCGCGGCGGGCGCTGGCAGACGTTCGCGACGCGCCGCGCGAAGGGGCGCGGGACGTTCCGGGGCGCGTACCGCCTCAAGGTCCGGCGGCCGGGCGTGAGGCTCCAGTTCCGGGCGCGCGCCGTCGCCGAGTCCGGCTGGCCGTACCTCGAGGCGACCAGCCGCACGGTGACGCGGCGGGTGAAGTGATCGGCACCCGTCCCACGGGGCGCGCCCTCGGGCGCGCCCCGTTCTTCGCCGCGGTCCTCGCGCTGCTCCTCGTCGGCGCGCTCACGAACGCCCGCCCCGCGCACGGCCAGCTCGACGACGCGACCCCCACGTGGTGGCACGAGGCAGCCGGCCTCACGCCGCTCCTCACCGCGCCACCACCCGAGAACCCGGCCACGATCTGCCTCATCGACACGGGGGTCACCCCGACCCCCGACCTCGACATCACAGCCCGCTGGGCCTACGACGGAGGAACCCTCGACGACGTCCACGCAACCGAAGAGACCCCCGGCCACGGAACCCTCGTAGCCCACTTCGCCGCCGGAAAGGTCAACGGCTGGGGAGGAGCAGGAGCGTTCCCCCACGCCCGAATCTCCAGCGTCCGAGTCTTCCCGAGGAACGGAGGAGCGAGCTGGCGCGAGTACATCGCAGCCATCTCCCGCTGCTCCAAGCTCGACCCGAACACGAAGGTGATCGTGATCTCCATCGGAGGTCAGGAGATCGAGCCGGGCGAGGCGGAGGAGCTGGAGCACTGGATCGGGCGTGCGCGCGACCGGCACGGCGTCAGCGTCGTCGTGGCGGCCGGCAACGGCGGCGGCCAAGTTGACCTTCCAGGGCGGTTCGCGTCCGCGTTCACCGTCTCTGGGATCGGAGCTTCGGGCGAACGCTGCGCTTTCAGCGCGAGCGGCCCCGAGGTTGACATCGCTGCGCCGGGATGCGAACTCGTCCACGGCGGCTGGTCAGGAACTCCGTGGGCCGTGGAAGGAACGAGCTTCGCAGCGGCGACGGTGGCAGGAGCTCTCGCCGCCGTGCGCAGCTATGACGGATCTCTCGATCCCCGCCGCGCGGAGAACCTGATCGCGCGACTCTCTGGCGGCCCCGGCCCGCCTGTGCTGGACGCGGCCGCCGCGCTTCGCGCGATGGGCGTCGCTCCTGGTCCAACACCATCGCCTGCCGCGGAACCAATGTATGGACCCGCCGCCGTAAGCGTGCCGGGCGCTCCTTCGGCGCAGCGAGAGACTGAGCGGCTTCCGACCCCTCGCGTGCGAACGCACCGCCTAGCGCGGGGCGTTGCCCTGCGTGTGGTCAACCGGCCTGCGAAGGCGTACCTCGAGATCGCGCTGGACCCGCGCCGCCTGCTGTCCCGCGCCAAGCGGATCCGTCTCCGGACCGCACGCGTGTCCGCCCGATGTCGCTTCGTCGACGGATCGTCGCGCTCGCGCTGGATCCGTGTCCGCTGGTAGCCCGAATGTTCAAGCGTCACTGCACAAACGCCGACCGTGTCAGAACCCATGTCTTGTGGCTTCGGACGGTGGGCGCGAACGACCGCCGCCCTAACTGCGACGGTCTGCCTGAGCGGCGCTGTGGAAGCGGGCGCCGGAACGTTCCCGGTGCTCGCGTGCAACGACGCCGTAGGTAGTAGCACCGCAGCCTGGGTCGGCCTCGGGACAGCCTCGGCCGAGCAGCTCGAGTACGTCTCGCAGTGTCCGGCTGGCGTGCCTGACCCGTATAGCTCGCTCAGAGACGGGATCGGCGTCGTTGACGTCGTCAACGCGGCGAATGAAGGCGTCCCGGACGGCTCCTTCGCGGAGTGGCGGTTCACCTCGCCGCCGGGGACCGCGATCGTGGCGGCGCGCGTCACGCGCGATATCGGTAATCGCGATGAGTGGACTCCGTACGGCCGGATTGATGGCGTCGATCAGGCCGGTGAAAGCTGCATGCGGGGGATGAACGAGTCGTTTTGCCGCATCCAGGGGACGCGTGTGTTCTCCGGGCTGAACGCGACGACGATCGCGTACGGCGTGCGGTGTGTCGTGCCCCCGTACTGCGCGCACGGCGCGACGCTTCGAACGGTCTGGGTGCTCGTGCTCGGCGCGACGGTGACTCTCGATGATCGGGAGGCTCCGGTTGTGTCCGGCCTGGCGCCAAGTGGGATTGCCGATGGCCGGTGGTGGAATCGGGCGGGGGGCGTTTCGTTCTCGGCTTCCGACAACACCGGGGTTCGGCGGCGGCGGGTCGTGGTCGACGGCGTGACGCGGGCCGTGTTCGATGCTCCTGGGGCCGCGGCTGGTGGCTGTGGCGATCTCGGATTCGGCGTGGCGTACTCGTACTCGCGGCCGTGTGCTGACTCCCGTGGGTTGAATGGACTCCGTTCCCTCTCGGTGGAGCCGTGTCGGTGGGGCGACGGGG
>DASZDF010000675.1:0-4833 GCA_035942275.1 Solirubrobacteraceae bacterium
CTGACCGTCGGTATCCGACGGCAATCCAGGATCCTTCAAGAAAAACGACCCACAGCCCCTCCCTCACCAGCCCCGGAATCGGCTGCGCGTCGCGGCGCGAAGGGAGCGGAGCGCGGCGCGACAGGCAGCACGGAGTGGTCGGAGCGCGGCGCGAGCGGCGCGGCCGCTCCGGCGCGCCCGTTCGGGCTCGGGCCGCTAGTAGCCGAGGCGCGCGAGCCGGTCGCGCTCGGCCTGACGCTTGGCCTCGCGCTCTTCCTTGCGGCGCTTCTCGCGGGCCTTCTTGTCGTCGTCGTCGAGGCCGATGATGCGGATGTTCGCGCCGACGCGACCGTCGCTCGCGAGCTTCGACATGTCCTCGCGCGAGACGCGGTCGCCCCGTGGCGCGCCGCGCCCGCCTTCGCGACCACGACCGCGGTCGTCGCGGCCGGGACGGCGGTCGCCGCCACCGCCGCCACGCTGGGGCCCGCCGCGCCCGCGACCGCCGCCGCGGCGGTCGTCGCGCGGCATGCCGATCTCGTTCTTGATGGCGGAGACCGGGGTCGCGGCGAGGCGCACCCACGCGCCGAAGACCGGGTCGCCCGGCTTGAGCCCCTTGCACGCGTCCGCGCAGACGGTCGCCCACTTGAGCGGCTGACCGTTCTCGTCGCGCTTCGGAGCGAGAGCCTCCCGAAGGACCTCCTCCCCACCCGCGCGCTGGATCGCAGCGACGAGCCGGGGCCGGTCGATCGGAGGAGGAGGAGAGCTCCGCCGCTCGCGCTTCTCCCGAGCGCCGTCGTCTGCGCCCTCGCCGGCGGCGGGGGCGGAAGCGTCCTCGGCCGCCGGGGCCGGAGCGTCCTCGCTCGCGGCGGCCGGAGCTGCCGGAGCATCGTCGCTCGAAGCGGCCGGAGCCCCCTCGCTCGAAGCGGCCGGAGCCTCGTCGCGCGAAGCCGCCGGAGCGTCCTCGCGCGAAGCGGCCGGAGGGTCCTCGCTCGAAGCCGCCGGAGCGTCCTCGCTCGAAGCGGCCGGAGGGTCCTCGCTCGAAGCGGCCGGAGCGTCCTCGCTCGCCGGCGGCGGAGCGTCTTCGGCGGCGGAGGCCGGAGCGTCCTCGCTCGAAGCAGCCGGAACGTCCTCGCTCGGAGCGGCCGGAGCGCCGTCGCTCGGAACGGCCGGAGCCTCGTCGCTCGCGGAGGCCGGAGCGCCCTCACTCGCCGGCGGCTCCGGCGGGGCAGCGGCGTCGGGAGCGGGAGCGTCGGCGACGGGCGGCTCTGCGGCGGGGGCGTCGACGGGAGCGGACTCGCCCTCCGGCAGGATGTGGTCCTCGGGAGCCTCGACGCCGGCCGCCTGGCTGCGACGAAAATCGTTGAGCCGCGCGAAGAAGACGTTGCGATGCCGCTGCGTCGCGTTGACCCGGCGCCGCTTCGGCCGCTGAGGCCGATCCGGCGGAGCCTTCTGCACCTTCGTGGGAAGCGGCGGCGGCTCGGGTGCGGTGCCGATGATGACCGGCCCGGCGCCCGGCGGTGGCTGGTCGCGCTTGGGGCGCGAAGCGGCCGCGTCCGGAGCGGCCTCCGCTGCGGGCTGCTCCTCCGCTGCGGGCTGCTCGGCGGCCGGAGCGGCCTCCGCCTCGGGCTCCGCCGACGCTCCGTTCTCCGCTTCGCCCGCGGGCGCCGGGATGTCCGTCGACGGCTCGGGGGCGAGGTCGGCGGGTTCGGTCTGCTCGGCGTTGGCCGGCAGCTCGGTGCCCGGGGTGTCAGGACTGGTGTCGGTCACGGGAAGGGGGCGTCGCGGAGGTCCGGGTGGCGCCTTCACCCAGAGTAGCCGGGATCGGCTCCCGCCTACCGGTTGGTGTCAGCCCGTGACCGACTCGAACGTCCAGACCCCGAAGACGATCCCCGCCACGATCGCCGCGAGCAGCATCAGCAGGTTCACGGCGCGCCGTCCGTCACCCATCGAGGACCGCCTTCTTCGCCTGTTCGTACTCGTCCGGATCGAGGGCTCCGCGGTCGCGGAGCGCCGCCAGGCGCTCGAGCTGGGCCACGACGTCGCCGTCCTGCGACACACCAGGCGACGCAAGCGTCAGCGACTCGCCGAAGGCGCGCCCGATCGGCACCACGGGCGCCGCCACCGCCGCGAACGGGTCGGGATCCGCCGGCCAGAGCATCTTCTTCAGGTTCGACGGACGCGCGAGCCCGAGCAGGGGGAGCCCGCCCATCGCGAAGAACACGACCGCGCAGATCAGCCAGCCCCAGACCAGCCCTTGCTCCTCCCCCGGCGGGTCGACCGCGAACTCGGCGAAGTTCCACCCCAGCGACAAAAACAGGGCGGGCCAAGCGAACGCGGCGAGGGTCCCGTACGAGCCGCCCAGCCCCGACGAGGCCCACACGAACAGGCCGACGCAGATCAGCCCGCCGAAGATCCCGCCGACCATGAAGAACGGCACGCCGTCCGGGCACGGCTGCGCGATCACGTACGGCCCGCCTTCCGCACACGCGCCGCCGATCTCCATGACGCTGCGCATCCCCAGGTACAGCCACGTCAGCCCGCACGCGAGCCCGGCCAGGGACAGGAAGGAGCCGACGTACGCGCGGACCACGGTCCGACGCTACAGAGGCCGCTCCATCGCGGGCAACAGGCGCTCCCGCGCGACCCGATGGCGCTCGAGCGTCGCGGCGTCCTGCTCGACGGCGTCGAGCTCCTCCCCCCGCCGGACGTCCCACCGCCGCGCGACCGCCTCCGGCGCCTCGCCCGTCACCAGAGCCGCCGCCTGCGCGGCCGCACCCATCGCCACGAGCTCCTGCTCGGCGGGAACGATCACCGCCCGTCCGCTCAGCGACCGGACGACGTCCCGCCAGGCCTCCCCCCGCGCGCCCCCGCCGATGAGCACCAACGGCGCGTCCGCCGAGACGCCGAGCAGCGAGACCGCCTCGAGCAGCGAGACCACGACGCCCTCGTAGACCGCCCGCAGCACCTGCGCCGGCGTGGTCGCGTGGGTCAGCCCGATCACGGTCCCGGATGCCTGCGGCAGGTTCGGCGTCCGCTCCCCGTCGAGGAACGGCGCGACGACGACGCGGCCCGAATCCGGCGCGACGTCCTCGCGGTCGACGCCCAGCCAGTCGGCGAAGCGATCCACCGCGAGCGTGGCGTTCAACGTCGCCGCGAGCGGCAGGTAGCGCCCGGTCGCGTCCGCGAACCCCGCGACGACACCGGACGGATCGCAGACGGGAGACTCCGCCACCGCATACGCGGTGCCCGACGTCCCGAGGGACACCGCCGGCTCGCCGATCGCCAGCCCCAACCCGAGGGCCGCCCCGGCGTTGTCGCCCGTCCCGCACCCGACGAGCGTCCCCTCCGAGAGCCCGAACCGCTCCGCGGCGTCGATCGTCACCGTCCCGGCCGCCTCCTGCGGCCCGAGCACGTCGGGGAGCGCCGAGGCGTCGAGCTCGACCGCATCGAGCACCTCGGCCGAGTACGCGCCCTCCACGACCGACCACCACCCCGTCCCGGAGGCGTCCCCCCGGTCGGTCGCCCCGCGCCCGCAGAGCTGCTGCACCAGCAGGTCGTGCGGCAGGCGAACCGCGGCCACCCGCCCCGCCACCTCCGGCTCGGCCGCGCGCAGCCACTCCCACTTCGTCACCGTGAACGACGCCACGGGAACGAGCCCGATCGACGACGCCCACCACTCGGCCCCGAAGCGATCCCGCAACGACGCCGCCGCGTCCGCCGAGCGCACGTCGTTCCACAGGACCGCCGGCCGCAGCGGCGCGCCCGAGCCGCCGAGCAGACAGAGCCCGTGCTGCTGGGCCGCCACCGAGATCGCGCGCACCTCGCGCGCGCGCCGCGTCGCGTGCAGCGCGCCCGCGAGCGCGTCCTCCCACTCCGACACCTCCGTCTCCGAAGCGCCCGGGCCCGGCCGCGCGATCCGGTGCGGCGCCCGCGCCGACGACAGGACGCGCCCGCTCGAGACCTCCACGCACACGACCTTGGTGGACTGCGTCGAGCAGTCGACGCCGGCGACGACCTCGTCCATACGCAGCCATGGTGACGGTAGGCTCGGCGGCGTGCCGCTCGCGCCCGGCGAGGCGATCACCGCGGAGGAGCTCCGGCTCGCCGCCCGCAACCACGGGATGCCGCTGGAGGCGCTGCGCCACGCGGTCACCCCGGTCGGCCTGCACTACCTCCTGATCCACTACGACATCCCGGTCGTCGACCCGCGGACGTGGCGCCTCGTGATCGGCGACGAGGAGTGGAGCCTCGAGGCCCTCAAGGCGCTTCCGCGGGTCACGAGGGCCGTGACGATGGAGTGCGCGGGCAACGGCCGCGCCGCGCTGGCCCCGCGCCCGATCAGCCAGCCGTGGCTGCTCGAAGCGGTCGGCAACGCCCAGTGGACCGGGACCCCGCTGAGGCCGCTCGTCGAGGGGATCGCAACCGGAGCCGCGGAACTGCTCTTCACCGGCCTCGACCGCGGCGTCGAGGGGGACGTGGTCCAGGCGTACGAGCGGGCGCTCCCGGTCGCGGACGCGCTCCACGACGACGTGCTGCTCGCGTACGAGCTCAACGGCGAGCCGCTCCCGCCGCAGCACGGCTTCCCGCTCCGCCTCGTCGTGCCGGGGTGGTACGGCATGACGAGCGTGAAGTGGCTGACGCGCATCACCGCGCTGGAAACACCGCACGAGGGCTACCAGAACGCGACCGCGTACCGGATGCGCGCCCACGAGGACGATCCCGGCGCGCCGGTCAGCCGCATCGAGCCGCGCGCCCTGATGGTGCCGCCGGGGATCCCCGACTTCATGACCCGCCACCGGTTCGTCGAGCCCGGCCCGACGACGCTCGAGGGCCGCGCCTGGTCGGGCTGGGGAC
>DASZDF010000676.1:0-1903 GCA_035942275.1 Solirubrobacteraceae bacterium
GGCGCGCCGGGCGCCGCCGTCTCGGCCAGCGCGCGGTGCGCGGCGCGGCGGTCGGGCGGCGTCGCCTCGTGGTACGCCGCGGCGCGCAGCAGCGGGTGGCGGAACAGCGCGCGGCCCTCCTCGAGCGCGATCACCCCGGCCGCCTCCGCGGGATCCAGCGCGCCCGGGTCGAGCCCCATCCGCCCGAGCGCGAGCGACAGGTGCGAGAGGTCCTCGCTGCCGGAGGCCGCGGCGGCGATCACGAGCGCCTCGCGCGTCTCGTCCGGGAGGACGGAGAGCCGGCGCCGGAAGGCCTCCTCGAGCGACTGGCCCGCGGGCAGGACCGGCGGAAGCTCGCGGCGGCCGACGAGCTGGTCCTCGCTGAGCGAGAGCGGCAGCTCGACGAGCGCCATCGGGTTGCCGTTGGCGGCGGTCAGGAGCTCGCCCGCGACCGCCCACGACAGGCGGTCGCCGTGCTCGCGGCGCAGCAGCTCCGCGGAGGACGCCGGGGCGAGCGGGCCGAGGCCGATCTCCTCGACGCCGGTCGTGTCGACGCGCCGGCCGGTTCCCTCGCGGGCGGCGAGCAGCATCGCGACGCTCTCCCCTCCCAGGCGGCGCGCGGCGAAGACGATCGCCTCGACGGAGGGCGCGTCGATCCACTGCAGGTCGTCGATCAGGCACAGCGCCGCCCGCTCCTCGGTGGCGACGCTGAGCAGCCCGAGCACGGCGGCGGGGACGGCGAAGCGCGCGGGCGTCCCCTCCGGACCGAGCGCGAGCGCCTGCCCCAGCGCGTTGGCCTGCGCCTCCGGCAGCCGGTCGCGCAGCTCGAGGATCGGCCCGAGCAGGTCCCACAGACCGGTGTAGGGGATCTCGGCCTCGGTCTCGATGCCGCGTGCGCTCAGCACCAGGTCCTCCCCCGCGAGTCCCTGCGCGTGCCCGAGCAGCGAGGTCTTCCCGATCCCCGCCTCGCCCCGGATGAGCAGCGCGCCGCCGCGGCCCTCGCGCGCCTCGGCGACGAGCCTCTCGATGCGCTCGCACTCCACCTGGCGCCCGATCAGCATTCCCTCAGCCTAGTGAGGGCCTACGCCGCCGCCTCGGCCGCCGCGCTCCGCCCCACGACTCTCCGACCGCGGCCGTGTTCCGGCTTGCGTGAGGCTCGCGCTCGTCGTGATGCTCGTCCTCGCCGCGGTCCCCTCTGCGGCGCGGGCGCAGCAGCCGCTGGGGATCGTCGACCAGACGCTCGCGCGGTTCGACCGCGACACGCTCGCGCCCGACGGGCCGTCCCTCGAGGTGCCCGAGCCGCACACCGCGCCCGTGCTCTCGCCGGACCGCGAGCGGCTCGTGATCGGCGTCTCGACGAATCCGGAGCCGGGTGCCCCGTCGGTCGGCCGCGTCGGTGTGTTCGTCGTCGACGCGCAGCGGATGGCGGTCGTGCACGCGATCCAGGCCGGGATCGCCGCGGAGGCCGTCGCGTACCCGGGCGTCGTCGCCGCGGTGCTCCAGGACGGACGGCTGATCGTGGTCGATCCCGAGAGCGGCGCGATCACGTACGACGCGCCGATCGGGCACTCCCGCTGCGCCCCCGAGGCGGTGCAGGTCGGCCGCACCGCGGTCTTCGTGAACGAGGTGTTCGCGCGGGGCGTCGAGGTGACGACCGTCGGGGCCCGCGGCCGGGTGCGGTCGGCGCGGATCCCCCTGGAGGTCGACTCGCGGGGCGGCGGCTGCTACGCGGCGGCCCTCGTCGCCGATCCGGCCCGGCGCCGGGTGCTCGTTGCGGGCGCGACCCGCGTCGCGGCGGTGACGATCCCGTCGTTGCGCCCCCGTTCCCACCGGATCGGCGACCGCAGTCCCGGCCGCACCGCGGAGCTCGTGCGCGGCCGCGGCCTCGCCGTCGCGGGGCGCCGCGGGCTGCGCGTCCTCGACC
>DASZDF010000677.1:0-4781 GCA_035942275.1 Solirubrobacteraceae bacterium
CCTACGACCACGACCGGCTGGTCCGGTGGGAGGAGCAGCTCGAGGCGGAGGCGCGGGCGATCGGCGACGAGGCGCGGCTCTACCGCGAGTCGGAGGCCTACCTCTACAACCTGACCGCCTTCGCGATGACGGGCACCAAGCTGCCGTACCTGCGCGAGCTGGTCGCGGCCGTCGCGCCGCGCGGCCGCCTGCTCGACGTCGGCTGCGGCATCGGCTCGGATGGGCTGATGCTCCTCGAGGCCGGCTACGAGGTGACGTTCGCCGACTTCGACAACCCGAGCACGCGCTATCTCCGCTGGCGCCTCGATCGGCGCGGCTTCGCCGCGCCGATCCACGACCTCGACCGCGACCCCCTCCCCGCGGGGTTCGACGCCGCCTATGCCTTCGACGTCCTCGAGCACGTCGACGACCCGCTCGCCCTCCTCACCGAGATGGAGGCGGCCGCGAGCCTGGTCTGCGTGAACCTCCTCGACACCGGCCCGGACGACTCGATCCTCCACCACGAGCTGCCGGCCGACGAGATCGTGACCCGCGCGAAGCGGCACGACCTGCGGAGCGATCGGACGTTCCACGACGGCCGCGTGCGCCTGCTGCTCTATGCCGCGGCCGGCTGAGCGCGTCGCCCTCAGTCCCCGATGGGCGGCGCCGCAGCCTCCTCGACGCCGCTCTCGGCCATCGCCCGGCAGGCCGCAGCGACGCGTTGCGTGTCGAGGTAGGCGTGGAAGGACGTCGCCTTCCCCCACCGCAGGTGGATCCAGTGCGCGCCCTCGTTGACGTACGCCTCGCCGACCTGTGGTCTCAGCTCCGCCGTCCACTGCACCGCGACCCACGTGCTCCACGGCCAGCCGCGCGACGCCACGCGGCGGACCTCGAACCGGTGACCCGGGAACAGCCGGGCGAGGCGGGCGAACCAGAGCGCCACGGCCGCGCGCGTCCGCCGCTCCCCGCCGAGCGGGTGATCGCCCGGGAACACGTGGTGCACGTCCTCGGCGAGGCCGCCGACGACCGTCTCCCAGTCGCCCCGGCTCAGCCGCCCGAACATCTCGGTGGTCCGCCGGCGCACGATCGCGTGGTACACGCGACCACCCTAGTTCCGTGTCCGGCCGCCCGGGCCGGGTAGGCCACGATCTGGATGAGCGACGGCGGGAGCATCGTCAACGTGGTGAAGGCCGTCCGCGACGGGGAGCACGCCTCGGTCGAGGTCGTCGTCTCCGGCGACAGCGTCGAGATCGGCGGCTGGGCCTTCGCCCGCGAGGACCTCCTGTTCGCGCTGTCGGCGAAGGACGGCGACTCCCCACCGCCTGCGCCGTGAGCGCGCGCAAGCGAACGGTCGAGACGTACATCGAGGGGTTCCGGACCGGAGACCACGACCTGATCCTCGGCTGCCTCACCGACGACGTCGCCTGGGAGATGCCGCCGCACTTCGCGCTGAGCGGGAAGGCCGCCTTCGACGACGCGATCGAGAACGAGGCGACGCCCGGCCTCCCGGACATCCAGATCACGCGGCTCGTGGAGGAGGACGACGTCGTCGTGGCCGAGGGTGCTGTGCAGACGGACCTGCGGGACGGCGGGCGCATCGACGCGCTCTTCTGCGACGTCTTCCACTTCCGCGGCGACAAGATCTGCCGGTTGACGACCTACCAGGTCGACCGCGCCGGCTGAAGCGAGTGGGCAGCGCCGCGACATACCGCGGGTATGTGTTGGTACCGTCCGGCCATGACGAACGGGCAGGTACGGCTCTGGCATCTCCCGACCTCGCACTACAGCGAGAAGGTCCGCTGGGCGCTCGACCACAAGCGGATCGGCCACACGCAGCGGACGCCGCTCGCGATCCCGCACTTCGTCGTCGCGCGGGTGCTCACGCGCGGCGAGGTCACGACGTTCCCGGTGATCGAGCTCCCGCAGAGCGGCATCGTCGGCGACTCGACCGCGATCATCGCCGCGCTCGAGCGGGAGTTCCCGGACCGCCCGCCGCTGTACCCCGCGGGCGAAGCCGACAGGGCCGGCGCCCTCGAGATCGAGGACTGGTTCGACGAGAACCTCGGCCGCGACATCCGCGTCCTCGCCCTCGGCGAGGTCTCGCAGGACCCGCCGCGCCTGCGGCAGCTCGCCGACAGGCACATCCCCGCGCACATGAGGCCGTTCCCCGAGGCGTGGGCGAAGCTCTTCGGCGCGAGCATCCGGCAGCGCTACGGGATCAATCGCCCGGGGGCCCTGGACGACGCGCGCGGCGGCGTCGCGAAGGCGTTCGACCATCTCGAGCGGGCGCTCGACGGCAACGAGTACCTGGTGGCGGGCACGTTCACGGTCGCCGACCTCAGCGCCGCCTCGCACTTCTACTGGCTCCTCCAGCCGCCCGAGGGGCCGCGGGTCGTCGACCGGCTGCCCGCCCCGCTCGCGGACTTCATGTCGCGCTTCGAGGACCGCGACGGCTACCGCTGGGTCCTCGAGATGTACCGCCGCCACCGCCGGCCGGCGGACACGGCGACCGCGGCGCCGCCGAAGCCGGTCGCCGCGACCGCCTGAGCCGAACCCGAGCGGGCCGACGAAGCCCATCGGTAGGCTCGCGCCCATGCCCGGCCACGCGTTCCGCGCCGCCATCGAGAGCCGCGACCTCGACCGCGCCCTCGACCTCCTCGCCGACGACGTCACCTTCCGCAGCCCGGCGGTCTTCAAGCCGTACGAGGGCCGCGAGACGGTGCAGACGATCCTCCGGACGGTGTTCACCGTCTTCGAGGACTTCCGCTACACGGACGAGCTCGCCGGCGACGGCGTCCACGCCCTGATCTTCGAGGCGAACGTCGGCGACCGCCAGCTCCAGGGCATGGACCTCATCCGCGCCGACGCGGACGGGAAGATCGGCGAGTTCACGGTCATGGTCCGCCCCGCGTCCGGCCTCATGGCGGTGGCCGAGCGCATGGGCCCGGCGCTCGAGGCGGCGGGCGTCCGCTAGGAGCGGCGCTTCTTCGGCGTGCCCAGGTGCGCCACCCAGATCACGATCCCGCTCGGCAGGTCGTTCATCCGCAGCCGCCGGCGCCGGACGCCTAGGTGCGTGAACCGCCGGTCGAGCAGCACCTTGCGGTGCGTGGGCGACGCGAGCCATCCGCGCAGGAGCTCGTACGCCGTCGCCTCCTCGAGCTTGCGCCAGCCGAGGTTCTCGCCCACGTACCACGGCCGCCCCTTCGTCACGTCCGCCTCGTGGAACGGCGCCGCGAGGTCGTCGCCGCAGGGGCTGTGGGTGAACGTCTTGCACGCGGCGATCCGGCGCGCCTTGTACGTCGCCGAGTGACGCAGCGGTGCGCTCGAGCGCACCTTCCGCAGCCCCGCCTCGACCCGCACGAGGTTGATGAGGCAGTGCATCGCGAGTCGCTGCGTCCGGAAGTGCGCCTCGACGTTCGTCGCCCCGCGGCAGGCGCGCGCGGGCGGCAGGAGCGGGTCCTCGTCCTCGGCCTGCGCGCCCGCCGGAGCGGCGCTCAGGGCGAGCAGGATCAGGGCGAGCGCGCCGGGCCTCATGGCCATAGGGTGCCGCACGGCGCCCACCGGCGCGACCTGCGGACCGGACGGCACGCGCTGCGGGATGTGCGCTAAGCATCCGGGTGATGGTGCGCGAAGCGCAACGCGAGGATGCGCCGGCGATGGCCCGGATCTGGCAGGACGCCGGGCGCTTCTACGTCGAGGTCGATCCCGACGACTTCCGGGTCCCCGACGAGGACGGCCTCGTCGACTGGCTCGAGTGCGGCGTCGAGGCGATGGAGGCCGATCCCGACCTCGCCCTGCTGGTCTGCGAGGCCGGCGACGAGGTCGTCGGCTGGGTGAGCGCCCGCGTCATCACGCCGGTCTCGGACGCGCCGTGGCAGCTCCAGCGCGAGCTGGCCGCCACCCGCGTCATCGTCGACGCGGTCGCCGTCGCCGAGGAGCACCGCGGCAACGGGACCGGCGCCGCGCTCGTCGAGGCCGCCGAGGCGTGGGGCCGCGACCGTGGCGCGACCATCGCGGTCGCCGACGGCAACTGGGCGAGCGGGATCGTGCCGCGCTTCTACGAGGGCCGCCTCGGCTACCGCAAGCGCTCGGTCTCCCTGCGCAAGGCGCTGTGAGCGACGACCTGCGCCGGCGCCGGGACGCCGTCGTGCGCGAGCACATGGAGTCCGAGAACCACCACGACTTCGACACGACGATCGGCACGTTCGCGCACCCGCGCTACGAGATCGTCGCCACCGGCGACGTCTACGACGGCGAGGAGGAGGTCCGCGCCTACTTCGCCGAGACGCGCACCGCGTTCCCGGACCAGCGCAACGAGCTCGTCGCGCTCCACCACGCGGACGACGCCGTCATCGCGGAGTTCGACCTGCTCGGCACGCACCTCGGCCCGATCCGCGCCCTCCCGCCGACCGGCCGCTCCTTCCGCTGCCGCATGGCCGCGCTCTTCCTCTTCGAGGGCGACCGGATCGTGTGCGAGCGCGTGTACTTCGACCAGGCGACGATCATGCGCCAGCTCGGCGTCGCGCACGATCCCGCCTCGATCGCGGGCCGCGCGGCGACCCTCGTCAGCCACCCGGTCACCATCGGCCGCGCGCTGCTGCGCCGCCTGCGCAGGACCGCGCGCCCGATCGTGACCGGGTGGCTGACGAGCGTCGACGTACGCCCCGCGCCCGACGCGGGATCGTGCGCGACGCCGAGCTGGCGCATGATCGTCGCCTGGTCGAAGTACACGCGCTCGCACACGATCCGGTCGCCCTCGAAGAGGAAGAGCGCGGCCATGCGGCAGCGGAAGGAGCGGCCGG
>DASZDF010000678.1:0-5819 GCA_035942275.1 Solirubrobacteraceae bacterium
GGACCAGGACGGCCGCCTCATCATGTCCAAGAAGCGCGCCCGCTTCGAGAAGGCGTGGCGGCGCATCGAGGCGGCGCAGGAGTCGGGGGAGCCGATCCCCGGCAACGTCATCGAGGTCGTCAAGGGCGGGCTCATCATCGACCTCGGCGTGCGCGGCTTCCTGCCCGCGTCGCTGGTCGACATCCGCCGCGTCCCGAACCTCGACGAGTTCATGGGCCAGACGCTCGAGACCAAGGTCATCGAGCTCAACCGCTCGCGCAACAACGTCGTGCTGTCGCGGCGCGCGGTGCTCGAGGAGGAGCGCAAGGAGCAGCGGCAGGAGATCCTCGACCGCCTGCAGCCGGGCCTCATCGTCGAGGGCACGATCTCCAACATCGTCGACTTCGGCGCCTTCGTCGACCTCAACGGGATCGACGGCCTCATCCACATCTCCGAGCTGTCGTGGTCGCACGTCAACCACCCCGGGGAAGTGGTCGCGATCGGCGACGAGGTGCAGGTCAAGGTCCTCGACATCGACCGCGACCGGCAGCGCATCTCGCTCGGCCTCAAGCAGACGCAGGAGGACCCGTGGCAGCGGGTCGTCTCGATGTACAACGTCGGCGACGAGCTCGAGGGCAAGGTCACGAAGGTCGTCACGTTCGGCGCGTTCGTCGAGATCCTCGACGGCGTCGAGGGGCTCGTGCACATCTCCGAGCTCGCCCCGTACCACGTCGAGAACCCGCGGGAGATCGTCGAGCCGGGCGTCGACATCATGGTGAAGATCCTCGAGATCGACTCCGAGCGCCGCCGGCTCTCGCTGTCGGCGAAGCGGGTCGAGAACCAGATCCTGCCGCGGCGCGAGGGCGCGCCGCCGCCGGACGACGCCGAGGAGGGCGCTGGCGACCTCAGCGACGTGCGCGACCTCGGTCTGAGCGAGGACGTCTTCGCGCAGGGCGCCCCGGGCGCCGTCGACGCAGAGGAGCTCCCGCCCGCCGAGCCGGAGGCCGCCGCGGAGGACGCGACGGTGGCCGAGGTGATCGCGAGCGACGGCGCGAGCGACGCGGCCGACGCGGCTCCGAGCGACGAGGCTCCCGAGCCCGTGACCGATGACGCTCCGGAGGTCGAGAGCGAGGACGCTCCGGAGGTCGCGAGCGAGGACGCTCCGGAGGCCGCGAGCGAGGACGCTCCCGAGGCCGCGGCCGACGAGGCTCCGGAGGCCGCAAGCGATGCCGCCGACGCCGACGCTGCGGACGCGGACGAGCGGCCGCCGGCGGACGAGCTCGACGTCGAGCCCGCGGACGCCGCGGGCGCGGCCGCCGAGCAGGGCACCGACGAGAGCGCGTAGACGAGGCCGCCGGTGGCGGTCCCGTTCGTCGGCCTGACCGGCGGTCTCGGCGCAGGCAAGAGCACCGCCCTGAGCGCGCTCGCGCGGCTCGGGGCGGCGACGCTCTCCACCGACGCCGTCGTCCACGAGCTGTACGCGACCGACGAGGTCCGCGACGCGGTCGTCGCCCGCTGGGGCGACGACGTCGCCCCGGGCGGCGAGGTCGATCGCTCGGCCGTCGCCCGCCACGCGTTCGCGACGCCCGAGGACCGCAAGTGGCTCGAGGAGCTGCTGTGGCCGAAGGTCGGCGAGCGCGTCGCCGCGTTCCGCGAGGAGGCGCTCGCCGCCGACCCGCCCCCGCGCGCGGCGGTCGTCGAGACGCCGCTGCTCTTCGAGGCGGGCCTCGACGGCCTCTACGACGCGACGATCGCGGTCGTCGCCGACGAGGATGTCCGCGCGGCGCGCGCGGGCGCGCGCGGCCACGAGGCCGTCGACGAGCGCGCCTCCCGACAGCTCCCCCAGGAGGAGAAGGCGCGCCGGGCCACGTTCACCGTCCGCAACGACGGCACGGTCGACGAGTTGGAGACCAGGTTGTCGGAGGTCCTTGGCAAGCTGAGCGGTTGAGATGGCACGACGGTCGAAGGCGCAGATGGCGGTACGGCGGCGGCGCCGCGTGGCGGCGCTCGTCGTGTTCGTCGCCGTGGTCGTCGCGGGCTTCGCCGTGGTGATGCCGGTGGCCGACCGCGCCGTCAAGGAGGTCACGCTCCCGCTCCGCCACGAGGACATCATCCGCCAGCAGGCGCGCGACAAGGACCTCGACCCATCGCTCATCGCCGCGGTCATCTACGCGGAGTCGCACTTCCGCGACCAGACCTCGTCGGCCGGGGCCCGGGGGCTGATGCAGATCACGCCGCAGACGGCGGACGAGATCGCGCAGCGCTCCGGCGGCACGGAGTTCGAGCAGGGCGACCTCGGCACGCCGCAGATCAACATCTCCTACGGCTCGTGGTACCTGCGCTGGCTGCTCGACCGCTACGGCGACAACGAGACTCTCGCGGTCGCCGCCTACAACGCCGGGACCGGCAACGTCGATCGCTGGATCGTGGACGACCCGGGGCTGGAGGCGAGCGAGATCCCGTTCCCGGAGACCCGCGCCTACGTGGCGAAGGTGCTCGACGCGCGGTCCGAGTACCGGCGGGAGTATTCGTCCGAGTTGGGACTCTGACGCTCAGTCACCCTTTTTCCTGCAAATCGGGCGCAAGTTTTCGCGAACCGCTGCGTTGATGAGGCTGTTGTGTGCATGTCCGCTACTCACAAACCTCATGCAGGGGGGTCCGATGAAGGTTCGTAAGTTGGGTCTGTTGGCCGCAGTGGCCGCGGTCGCCGCCGTTCCCGTCTCCGCCGATGCCGACTCGCCGCGCGATCGCGCGACCGGCGGCGGTCAGGTCCTGCTCGACCCGAACACCACGCCGACGCAGGGCGCGCTGGACACCGTCGCGTTCACCGCGCAGCGTGCGCGGGGCGCCACCGACGAGTCCGGTGACGCCACCGGGCAGGTGCAGGTCAACCGCCGCCAGGGCGACTCGCCGCTGAAGTTCCACGGCGTCGTCGAGTGCCTCATCGTGTTCGGCTCGAAGAGCGCCGGCAAGGCCTACATCTCCGGCTACCAGCGCGGCACGCAGACGACGGAGAACCCCGAGGGCGTGCCCTTCGAGCTCTACGTGGTCGACGGCGGCTCGGGCGAGAACGAGCGCGGCGCCGATCAGATCCTCCTCTGGCATGGCGCGGAGACCGAGGAGAACGACCCCGACCAGCAGGTCGCCGCGAACATGCCGACCGGCCTGCCGGAGGACGAGTTCTGCGGCATCGAGGAGGACCCGACCAGCAAGTACGACTCGGTCCCGGTCCAGGCCCGCGGCAACACGCAGGTGTACGACGCGAACCCGGCCGCGCCGGCCGCCGCAGCGCCTGCCTCGTCGAAGTCGCTGAGCCTCAGCGCCCTGCGCTAGGCCTCAGGCGACACGCAGTCCCTTGCGAGCGGGCGGCCTCCGGGCCGCCCGCTCTGCGTTCCGGATCAGGCCGCCGCGCGCTCGCGCAGGTAGTCGGCCAGCCCGCGCTCGCCGTGGGCGGGCCCGATCATGTCGATCGAGCACACGCGGTGTAGGAAGTCGAGCATCGCCGCGCGCCGCGGGTCCACCGGGCGCAGGAGCACCGCGGCCCCCCGCGTCACGATCGCCGGCATGCGCTTCGCGGCGCGGCCGCGGCCGGCGACGTCGTTGGCGATCTCGACCTCCTCGCGGCGGGTCAGCGTCTCCGGCCCCGCGACCTCGACCTCCTCGGCGCCCGCCTCGATGGCGTCGGCGCACGCGACCGCGAGGTCGACGTCGTGGACGGGGTTGCTCCGCCGCTCCGGGTCGCCGAGGATCCGCGCGCGGCCCTTGCGCGCCATGTCCAGCATCTCGTCGTACGCGCTGAAGAAGCCGTTGGCGCGCACGACCGTCGCCGCGAGCGGCGACGCCCGCAGCGCGTCGACCACCGCCTCGTGGGCCTCGACGTACGCGTTGCCGCGCAGCCGGTCGGCGTGCAGGAGCGCGACGTAGCCGAAGCGCCCGACCCCCGCCCGCTCGGCGGCGCGCAGCAGCGCGAGGTTCGGCCCGGTGTCGAGCTCGTGGAACGACCGCCGCGGCCCGCGGTCGAAGCGCGACGAGCCCCCGAGCGCCGAGAACACGACGTCGACGCCCGCGACCGCCTCGTCGAGCGGGTCGCGCGCGGCGTCGGCGACCGCGACCTCCTCGGCCTCCGGCGTCCGCGCCGGATCGCGCACGAGCACGCGCACCTCGTGGCCGCGCCGGCGCAGCTCCGCCGTCAGCGCGCGCCCCAGATGACCGGTGGCGCCCGCCACGAGGACGCGCATCAAGCGCGGATCCCCTCGCGGATGCTCGGGCGCTCCGGCGCCCATCCCAGCTCGCGCCGCGCGCGGCCGTTCGACGCGCCGGGCAGGGTCGTCGCCCAGTGCGCCGCGAGCGGCGCCATCCGGCGCACGGGCCACGCGGGCACCCGGAACGGCTTGCGCGCCCCGAGCGCGCGCGCGTAGTCCGGCAGCCACTCGCGCATCGGCAGGGGCTGGTCGTCTACGACGTTGAGGATCCCGGTCACGCCGCGCTCGAGGGCCAGGACGGTCGCGGCCGCCGCGTCCTCGACGTGGATGAACGAGAAGACGCCGGTGCCGCCGCCGACGATCGGCATCCGCCGCCGGCGCACGTCCTCATGGATCTGCCCGCCCTCGTCGAAGTGCGTCCCGGGCCCGTAGAACATCCCGTAGCGCAGGACGAGCCCGCCGAGGTCGACCACCCGGCGCTCGAGGGCCACGATCGCCGGGAGCGCGAGGTCCCACGGGAACGGCGCGTCCTTCTCGTAGACCGGGTCGTCCTCCGTGCACAGGCGCCCGTTGCCCTTCGGGGCGTACTCGAACGCGACGCTCTGGAACGCGATCCCCGCCCCGAACTGCTGCGCGGCCTCGATGAGGTTCGGCGTCCCGCGCAGGCGCAGCTCGACCATGCCCTCGTAGAACCTCCACATCTTCCGCGCGTCGTACTTCTGGGGGAGCGCCGTCGTCTGGTCCATCACGACGTCGGGCGCCGCCTCCTCGACGACCGCGAGCGTCGCCGCCCGGTCGATCACGTCGCAGACGACGCCGCGCGCGCCCGCGGCCTCGAGCCGCCGGGCGCGCTCCGGCCGGCGGGTCAGGCCGGTCACCTCGTGCCCCGCCTCGACGAGGCGCCTGACGAGCGGTCGCCCGATGGCGCCGGTCGCGCCGGCGAGCAGGACCTTCATCGCGCACGCTCCCGCAGGACGAGCGCGACGAGCACGACCGCGCCGAAGCCCTGGGTGATCAGCGCGAACGTGCTGTGCCAGCCGGGATCCGACTCCCCGGCGTCGATGACGTGCGAGATCGTGTGCACGACGTACTGGAGCGCGAGGAAGCCGAGCAGCGGCACGTGCCAGTCGGCGCGGCGCGCGCCGTAGAGGGCGAGGCCACCGAGGGCGAGGTTCCACGACCCGATGTCCTTCAGGAAGTGGCTGTTCTCCGGCGGGTATCCGGCGACGAGGTCGTAGAAGGCGCCGGGGGCGAGGAACGCGAGGAGGCCGGCGGCGACCTGCGTCACGCCGACGACGACGAGGACGAGCGGGACGACGTCGGCGCGCGCGCCCGCGCGCGGCGCCGGTTCCTGGAGCGTGGTCATCCCGGCATTCCACCGCACGCTGGCCCTGGCGTTAAGGTCCACTCCGCCGTGGTTCGACAGGGCCAGTTCGCACTCGACGTCCTCCTTCCCCTCGACCGCGGGGCCGGCCGGCTGCACCGGCAGATCGAGCGGGGGCTGCGCGACGCGATCCGCGAGGGCCGCCTCGTCCCCGGCGCCGCCGTCCCGTCCACGCGCGCGATCGCGCGCGAGCTCGGGGTCTCGCGGGGCGTCGTGACCGAGGCGTACGCCCAGCTCGTGGCGGAGGGCTACCT
>DASZDF010000679.1:0-2191 GCA_035942275.1 Solirubrobacteraceae bacterium
CCCGACGCGGGCCCGCGAACGTCCGCCGGGCCGCAGCCGTTCCGCACCCGCGGGATGGTGTGGACCACCCTGCGCGCCTCCCGGACGCTGGCGCGCGCGGGGCGGCGCGTCACGCTGACCGGCCGGGTCGCGGCCGACCCCGCCTGCGGGGGCCCGTACCACGTGATCGTCCGCCGGCGCCCGACGACGCGGGAGAACGACGGCCACGGGCCGACGGGCGCGGCCGCGACCTCGCTGCGCCCGGGGGCGGACGGGCACTGGCGCCTGCGGGTGCGCGCCACGCGTACGGCGGAGTTCGCGGCCACGGTCCACCCCACGCGTACGTGCGCGGCGGGGACGGAGGTGACCGCGCGCATCCACGTCACCGCGCGCATCGAGGCGTGGGCCCCGTCGCCCTGCCGGCGCGGGCGCGTGGTGAGCGGGCGTGTCCGGCCGCGGCAGCCGGGCACGCGGATCCTGTTGCAACGGCGCGTCCGCGGGACCTGGCGGACGGTCGCGCGCGACCGCCTCGACCACCACTCGGCGTTCGGCCTGCGCCTGCCGTCCTGCGTGGGGGCGCACCGCATCGTCTGGCCGAAGCAGGGGCCGATCAGCCTGCGCGGCGTGCGGAGGTTGCGCCTGCGATGACGCGCCGGGTTCCCGTCCTCGCCGCGCTCGCGGCCGCCGGCGCCGTCGGTCCCGCCGCGGGGGCAGAGGCCGCGCCGCTCTTGACGATCGGCGTCGAGCCGACGGAGGCGACGACGTCGCAGGCGACCTACGAGCTGCTGGCGATCAACCACGGCGACGCGCCGGCCGAGGACGTCATCGTCACCACGACCGTCCCGCAGCACGCGACGCTCGTCGAGGCCGATCCGGCCGGCGCGGGCGCGTGCACCGCGGGGGCCGCGGCGTCGACGGCGTGCTCGTGGTCGCTCGGCTCGCTGCCCGCCGGCGCGTCGCGGACGATCACGCTCGTCTACGCGCTGGAGGAGGCCGCGACGTACACGATCGACACAACCGCGTCGGTCGCCGCCGCGAACGCGGGCAGCGACTCCAACAGCGACAGCGCGCTGACGCGCGGCGTCTACGCGGCCTCCGACGACGCGTGGGTCGACGATGCCGAGCCGACGGGCACGAACCACGGCGCGTGCGACGAGCTCAGGATCGGCGGGACGGCGACGAGCGCGTTCGTGGAGTCCGACGATGCGCGCAACGCGCTGTTCCCGGCCGGGAGCCTGGTGCACGTCTTCGCGGCCGAGCTGGCGGCGCACGTCAAGGCGCCCGCCGCCGGCGCGACGCTCGGCGCCCACCGCCTGCTCGCGTCGGGATGGAACGAGGGCTCCGGATCGTGCGCCGGGGCTGCCGGCGCCAACTCCGAGCCGAGGGCGGGCAGCGAGCCGACCGGCGCGGCGAGCGCGACCGACACGGCGCCGGTGCCCGCGGCGGGCGAGCGCGTGCGCTTCGACGTCCGCGCCGACGTCGACACCCCCGAGGAGCGGCGGCGGCACGCCGGCTGGGAGCTGCGCGCGGCGGGTGGGGGTGCCGGCACGCCCGCGTTGCACTCAGGGGAGGGGCCCGCCGCCCAGGTGCCCGCCGTGACGCTCGTGTTCACGGCGAAGCCGCCGAGCGCCGCCTGCATCGACGCGACGGCGGAGGACGCCACGGCCGGCTCGGACCAGGCGCAGCGGATCGAGGCGCGCATCACCGATGGCGGGCAGCGGGTGTCGAACGGCTCGGCCGAGGCGTGCAACGGCACGCCGATGGCGGGCCGCGAGGTGCACTGGGCGCTCATCGACGGCGCCGCCGGCGCGCCGGACGGCTGGTTCTCGAACGTGGACGGCGTCGCGCGGCCGCTCGAGCTGGGGGCGGGGGGCGCCGCCGGACCCGAGGCGGCCGCGACGAGCAGCGACGCGGCGGGGCGCTCGTTCGTCGACGTGCGGCTGGCGCAGCCCTACGCGGAGGGGAAGAACGCCGGGCCTCAGCGCATCGACGTGAACGTCGCCGAGTACGGGACGCTCGACCCCGACCATCCGGACTGCCGCCCGGTCGACACGTGCGTGGCGGAGAACACGCAGGAGGACGACGTCCGCCGGACGTGGACGCCGGTGGAGGCGCCGCCGGACGACCGGGACGCCGCCGGCGACGAGCCCGGCCCGCCCCCCGGGCCGCGCGCCCCTGCGCCCCCGGCACCCCCGCCGCCGGCGCTCGACGG
>DASZDF010000680.1:0-2830 GCA_035942275.1 Solirubrobacteraceae bacterium
GATGACGTCGGCGGCGCGCCAGCCGATCGCCCTCGCGGGGGCCTGGGTGTTGCCCGACACCTGCTGCGGCAGCACCGAGATGTCCGCGACGCGCAGGCCGTCGACCCCGCGGACGCGGAGGTCGGGCGCGACGACGTCGTCGTCGTTCGGCCCCATCGCCGCCGAGCCGACGGCGTGGTAGATCGAGACGCCGGGCGAGCCCGCGAACTTCACGACCTCCTCGGGCGTCTGGACCTCCGGCCCGGGGAGCTCCTCGGCCTCGATCTCCGAGGCGATCGGCTCCTGCTCGAGCACCGAGCGCAGGTGGCCCACGATCGAGCCGGTGACCCTCCGGTCCTCCTCGTCCACGAGGTAGTTCGCTCGGATCTCGGGCGGCGCGTCGGGCGCGCTCGCGGTGATGTGCACGGAGCCCGCGGTGGTTGGGCGGATCTGGTAGCCGAGCAGGTAGACGCCGGGGTACTTCGCGACGTCGAGCCCGCCGGTCAGATCGAGCGCGAAGGGGATCCCGACGACCTGGATGTCCGGGCGGTCGACCTCCGGGCGCGACTTGATGTGCGCCATGAGGTCGTAGCCGGCGGTCGCCACGGGGCCCTTGCGGGTGAGCAGGTAACGCGCGCCCTGCGCGAGCTGCTTCGGCTTCGAGCTCAGCTGCAGCGTGTTGCCGATCTCGCGCTTGAAGCGGACCTGCACCGCGGCGCCGTGCTGCTCGATGACGCGCTCTCCGACGTTCGGGCTCTCGACACGGAGGTCGACGCCTGCGCGCGCGAGCACGTCGGCCCGGCCGATCCCCGACCGCTCCAGGAGCAGCGGCGTCTCGATCGCGCCGGCGGCGAGGATGACGTCCTTGCGGGCGCCGTACTCGACCTTCCGGCCGCGGCGGCGCGCGGACACGCCGATCACGCGCTTCCCGTCGAACCGCAGGACGTCGACCGTGGTGCTCGTAGCGATCGTCAGGTTCTTGCGTCGCCAGATCGGCCACAGGAACGCGTTGGCGGTCGCCTGGCGGATCCCGTTCTTGATCGTCGAGGGCGTGAAGCCGATGTGCTGGGCGTCGTCGGCGTTGACGTCCTCGGCGAACGGCCAGCCCGCCTTCTCCGCCGCCCCGAGGAGCAGCTGGACGGCCTCGTCGTCGGAGCCGGTCTCCACGCTGACGCCGAGCGGCCCGCCGCTTCCACGCATCGCGGACGCGCCGAGCGAGTGGTCCTCCATCGCCCGGTAGGCCCCGAGGAACTGCTGCCAGCCCCACCCGGGAATCCCGCGGGCCTCGAGCTCGGCGTAGTCGGCCTCCTGCCCGCGCACGTACATCATGCCGTTGACGGCGGTGGAGCCTCCGAGGACCCTGCCGCGCTGCCACGGCTCGCGGTACCCCATTGGGAAGGGCTCGCTCATGTACGTGGTCGTCAGCTTCGACGACTGGAGCGTGAAGAAGAAGCCCTTCGGGATGTAGAGCAGGGGGTTGAAGCCCCGGCCGCCGCGCTCGATGAGCAGGACCGACGTCTGCGGGTCCTCGCTCAGGCGGTTGGCGAGGACGGCGCCTGCTCCGCCCGCGCCGACGACGATGTAGTCGAACTGGTTCATGACTTCCTCCATGTACTTGCGCTAACAAACTTGCGCTAGCAAGTATAGCGCGGAAGTTGGGTATGCTTGCGCTAGCAATCATGGGATCCACCGCCCCGAGGAAGAGAAACCGCAAGCAGCGCACGGGCCGCGACGGGCTCGTGGAGTGGTCCGACACCCACGCCGCCGCGTGGATCGGCCTGCTCGAGACCCACAAACGGCTCACCCGTGAGCTCGAGGCCGAGCTCGAGGCGCAGCACGGCCTCGGCATCAGCGCGATGGAGCTGCTGTCGCGGCTCGCCCGGGCGGACGATCACATGATGCGGCTGTCCTCGCTGGCCGATGCGTCCGGCCTCAGCCTCAGCCGCGTGTCGCGGATCGTCGACGGCCTCGAGAAGCGAGGGCTCGTCGAGCGCCGAGCGGACGCCACGGACACGCGCGCGAAGAACGCCTGGCTGACGCCCGCCGGCCTCGAGCTGCTGCGCGCGGCGCTGAAGACGCACTTCGACGGCGTCGAGCGCGTCTTCTTCGACCGCCTCGCCGAGGAGGACGTCGAGACGCTCGCTCGAGTGTTCGAGCCCTTCAGGCGGTAGCCGCGGCGCACCGGACGAGGTCGAGCTGCAGCACGAGCCGCGGCTGACCGCTCAGCGGAGAACGAGCCGGGCCAGCTCGTCGTCGTCGGTGTTCGGCACCCAGATCGCGCCGGCGCCCACGGTCAGGCCGGCGGGCGAGCGGCCGACGCGGAACGTCCGCGTGCGGCGGGTGCGCAGGTCGATCCGCGTGACCGAGCCGGCCGCCTCGTTGGCCGCCCACACCGCGCCCTCCCCCGCCGCGAGGTCGGCGGGCTGGCGCCCGACGCGGATCTCCTGGACGGACCGCCGGATGCGCGGGTCCACGCGCGAGACCGTGTCGTCGGCGGTGTTCGCGACCCAGATCGCGTCGTCGGCGACGACGGGCGAGGCGGGCTCGCGACCGACCTCGATCGGCTCCTCGATCCGCAGCGTGCGCGCGTCGAAGGAGCGGAGCTCTCTGCCGCCGATGTCCGGCGCCCACACCGAGCCGAAGGCGACGAGGATGCCGCGCGGGTTGCCGCCGACGCGGACGGTCGCGGTGCGCCGGCCGGTGACGGGATCGTGCCGCGTGACGGTCCCGTCGAGGGCGTTCGCGACCCAGACCGCGCCCTCGCCGACGGCGACGCCCGCCGGGAAGCCTCCGGCGCGCTGCGGCCGCCCGGCCACCGCGCCGGTGCGCGGGTCGATGCGGCGCAGGGCGC
>DASZDF010000681.1:0-5141 GCA_035942275.1 Solirubrobacteraceae bacterium
CCCTGCGGCGCGCGGGCCGCGGGCGCCGCGCTGCCCGGCGCGACGAGCCGCAGGCGCGCGCGGCGGACGACGCCCGGGTGCCCGTCGGTGCTCACCGAACCGCGCATGACCGCGCTCAACGGGCCGCGCCGGCGCAGCACCCTGATCCCGCGCGCGGAGAGCCGGAAGGTGAGCCGCAGCCTCGTGCCGGGGGCAATCGTCATCGGACGCGACTTCCCCGTCAGGAAGATCGGCAGGGTCTTGCGGCCGCGCGTGGAGCGCCGGAGGAACTTCAGCGTCAGCCGTCCGGTGCAGGGCGACCCGCCCTTCGGGCAGACGGCGGCGTGGCCGCTGTCGACGGTCACGACCCCGCGGCGGCTCGTGACCCGCACGCGGCCGATCCGCTTCAGCTGCCACGGGCCGAAGTCGGTCGTCGCGGTCGGCGTCACCGGCGCGACCGGCTCCGTGGGATCCACCGTCTGGCGCGTCGGGTCGAGCGGGTAGGCGTCGCGCTCGTCGGGCGCGCCGTCGTTGTCGTCGTCGGGGTCGGCGTTGTTGCCGGTCCCGTCGGCGTCGGTGTCGAGCGTCTCGGCCGGGTTGCGCGGGAACGCGTCCTGGTCGTCGGGGACGCCGTCGTTGTCGTCGTCGGTGTCGGCGGTGTCCGGCGTCCCGTCGCCGTCGTGGTCGGCCTTCGTCGTGGTGCCGTTGCCGGTGAGTCCGATGGTGAGCGCGGCCGCGTTGGAGGTGACCGTCAGCGTGGCGGACTTCGCTCCGGTGGTCGCGGGGTCGAAGCGGATCCGGTACGTGCACGTCTCACCGGCGTCGAGCTGGGTGATCGCGCTGCACTCGGCGGGCACGCCCGTGACCCGCGCGAAGTCCGCCGTGTCGCCCGACAGCACGAGGCCGCTCAGCGTGACGGGCTCGGTGCCGGTGTTGGCGATGGTCGCCGTCTGGCCGGTCGCGCCCTCGTCGATGTCGCGCGAGCCGAACGCGAGCGACGGCGGATCGCTCGAGAGCTGCGTCTGGATACCGCTGCCGGTGAGGGCGACCCCGACCGGCGCCGCGTTGGAGCCGACGGTCAGGGTCGCCGCCTTGGCGCCGCCGGAGGTCGGGTCGAACCGCAGTCGCAGCGCGCAGCTCTCGCCGGCTTCGAGCGTCCTGGCGATCGTGCAGTCGCCGGCGGACTCGCTCAGCCGCACGAAGTGTGTCGCGTCGCCGGAGACGGTGAGGGACGCGATCGTCACGTCGTCGCTGCCGGTGTTCGTCAGCGTCGAGGTCTGGATCGCGGTGGCGCCCGTGTCGACGTCGCGGGTGCCGAACGACAGCGCGGCCGGCGCGCGCGAGAGCTCGACGTGGGTCCCGCTGCCGGTGAGCGGGAGGGGCAGCCCGGGTGCGTTCGAGGCGACGGTCAGCGTCGCGGACTTCGCGCCCGTCGTGGTGGGGTCGAAGCGGACGCGCACGGTGCAGCTCTCGCCGGCGTCGAGCTGCGTCGCGGGCGCGCAGTCCCCGGGCTCGCCGGTGAGCCGCGCGAAGTGCGTGGCGTCGCCCGTGAGCGTCAGCGCGGTGAGCGTGACGGTCTCCGTGCCGGTGTTGGCGATCGTCGTGGACCGGTCGAGGGGAGGCGCTGGCAGGTCGCGAGGGCCGAAGGCGAACGCGGCCGCATCGCTCACGAGTCGCGTCTGGATCCCGCTGCCGCTGAGGGCGATCGCCAGCGCGGCGGCGTTCGAGGTCACCGCCACGTTCGCGGCCTTGGCGCCGGTGGTGGCCGGGTCGAAGCGGATCCGGACGGCGCAGCTCTCGCCGGCGGCGAGCTGCGTCGTCGCGGTGCAGTCGCCGGGGGCTCCCGTGAGGCGCGCGAAGTCGGGCGCGCCGGACAGCGTCAGCCCCGTGAGCGTGATGGTCTCGCTCCCGGTGTTCGACAGGGTCGAGGTCTGGACGGGCGCGGGGCCGTCGTCGACGTCGCGCGCCCCGAAGCCCAGGGCCGCGGGGGCGCGGGAGAGCTCGGTCTGGGTGCCCGACCCGGTGAGGCCGATCGTGAGCGGCGAGGCGGCGGACGTGACGGTCAGGGTCGCCGACTTCAAGCCGATCGACGAGGGGTCGAAGCGCAGCCGGACGATGCAGTTCTGCGTCGGGCCGAGCGTGGTGGTGGCGGTGCAGTCGCCCGGGGCGCCCGTGAGCCGCGCGAACTGCGTCGTGTCGCCGCTCAGCGTGAGCGCGGCGAGGGTGACGCTCTCGCTGCCGGTGTTGGTGATCGTCGAGGTCTGGAGGGCGGCGGGGCCGTCGTCGAGGTCGCGCGCCCCGAAGTCGAGCGAGGCCGGGGCGCGGGCGAGCTGGGTCTGCGTCCCGGTGCCGGTCAGCGCCACGGTGATCGTCGGCGCGTTCGAGCCGACGGTCAGCATCGCGTTCTTCGCCCCGGTCGACGTCGGGTCGAAGCGCACCCGCAGGTTGCACGTCTGACCCGCGTCGAGCGCGGTCGCGACGGCGCAGTCGCCGGCGAACCCGCTGAGCCGCGCGAAGTGGCCTGCGTCGCCGGAGAGCTCGAGCGACGTCAGCGTGACCCGCTCGGTGCCCGTGTTGGTGATCGTCGACGTCTGCCCGGCGGTGGCGCCGTCGTCGATGTCGCGCGCGCCGAACGCCAGGGCGACGGGGTCGCGCGAGATCTCCGTCCGCGGCACGCGGAACACGCTGATCCGGTGGTTGCCGCGGTCGGCGATGTAGATCCTGGTGCCGCTCATCGCGAGGCCGACCGGCTCGGTCAGCTGGCCCGCGGCGTCGCCCTGGGCGCCGGACCGGCACCCGGTCGTCGGGGTGCAGACGTCGAGGTTGCCGTTGCCCGTCGGGTTAACGCCGGTGCCGAACGCCCGCGCGAACGCGCCGTCGGTGCCGAACACGCTCACCCGGCCGCTGAAGCGCTCGCTGATGTAGACGGCCCCGTCGCCGACGGCGACGCCGAACGGGAAGTTGATCTGGCCCGCGGCGCCGCCGAGGCTGCCGGCGCGGCAGGTCGTGGCGGTGGTGCAGACGTCCGGGTTCCCGGTCCCCCCGCTGACGCTCTTGCCGAACGCCCGCACGAACGCTCCGCCCGTGCCGTAGACGCTGATCCGCGCGTTGAAGTGGTCGGCGACGTAGACCTGGCCGCCGCTGACGGTCACGCCGAAGGGGCTCGAGAGCTGGCCGGCGGCGTCGCCGAGGGTGCCGGCCCTGCAGGCGGTCGCGGCGGTGCAGATGTCGGGGTTCCCGGCGCCCGGGTTGACGTCGCGGCCGAACGCCCGCGCGAACGTCCCGCCCGTGCTGAACACGCTGATCCGCCGGTTGCCCTGGTCGGTGACGTAGACCTCGCCCCCGCTGACGGTGATCGCGACCGGGTTGTCCAGCTCGCCGGCGCCGCCGCCCAGGCTGCCGAACGTCCGCGAGAAGGTCCCGTCGGCGCCGAACACGCTGACCCGGTGGTTGCTCTGGTCGGCGACGTAGACCTCGCCGCCGCTGAACGCCACCGCGGCGGGCGACCCGAGCTCGCCGGGCCCGGAGCCGCCGAGCCCCGCGCGGCACGTCGTGGCGCTCGTGCAGACGTCCGGGTTCCCGGCGCCGGCGTTGACGTTCTTGCCGATCGCGCGCGAGAACGCCCCGTCCGCGCTGTACACGCCGATCCGGCGGTTGCCCGGGTCGGCGACGTACGCCTCGCCGCCGCCCACCGCCACCCCGAACGGGAGGTTGAACTGGCCGGCCGCCGCGCCGGGGGAGCCGGGCCCGCAGCCGGTCGCGGTCGTGCACACGAACGGCGACGCGCTCGAGACGCCCTTGCCGAACGCCCGCGCGAACACGCCGGCGGTGCTGTACACGCCGACGCGGTAGTTGGAGGTGTCGGCGACGAAGGCCTCGGTCGTGGACAGCGCCACCGCGGTCGGGTTGTTGAGCTGGCCGGAGGCGCCGCCGGGGCTGCCGGACTGGCAGGCCGTGGCCGTCGTGCAGAGGTCGGGGTTCGAAGGGTCCGGGTTGACGCTGCTGCCGAACGCCCGCGCGAACGTCCCGTCGGTGGCGAACACGTTGATGCGGTGGCTGGCGTCGACGACGTAGACCTCGCCGGCGCCGACCGCGACGCCGAGCGGGGTCCTGAGCTGGCCGGCTCCGGCGCCCAGCGTGCCGGCCCGGCAGGTCGTGAGCGCGGTGCACACGTCGGGGCTCCCGAGGCTCGGGTTGACGTTCCTGCCGAAGGCGCGCGCGAACGTCCCGTCGGTGGCGAAGACGCTCACGCGCTGGTTGTTCTGGTCGGCGACGTAGACCTCGCCGCCGCTCACCGCGAGCCCGAACGGGAAGCTGAGCTGCCCTGCGCCGCTGCCCAGCTCGCCGAACGAGCGCACGAACGCGCCGGCGGTGTCGTAGACGTTCACGCGATTGTTCGAGGCGTCGGCGACGTAGACCTGGCCGCCCGCCATGCCGATCCCGAGCGGGAAGCTGAGCTGGCCGGGGGCGCCGCCCGCCATGCCGGGCTGGCATGCGGCGGAGCAGATGTCGGGGTTGCCGCCGGTGGCGTTGACGTTCTTGCCGAAGGCGCGCGAGAACACGCCCGCGGTGCTGTAGACGCTGACGCGGTTGTTGGACGCGTCCGCGACGTAGACCTCGCCGCCGCTGACCGCGATCGCGTACGGGTTGTTGAGCTGGCCGGCGCCGCCTCCCGTCGTGCCCGGCTTGCACGTGGTCGCGCTCGTGCACATGTCGGCGTTGCCGCCGCCCGCGTTGACGTTCTTGCCGAACGCCCGCGCGAACGTGCCGTTCGTGCCGTACACGCTGACGCGCTGGTTGGCGTCGACGACGTAGAGCTCGCCGCCGCTGATCGCCGCGCCGTACGCGAGGTTGAGCTGGCCGGCGCCGCCGCCGTTGGTCCCGGTGCGGCAGGCGGTCGTGCAGAGGTCGGCGGGTCCCGCCCCGAACGCCCGGTCGAAGACCGGATCGTCCGCGTGCGCCGGCGGCGGCCCGACCAGCGCGAGCGCCAGCGCCACGAACACCGCCGTGGCGGCCAGCACGACGCGGGGCGCTGATGGAGCCGACATGGAGGACCTCTGGCAGGGGCGATGAGCCACGCGCGGTCGGCAAGCCCTGCCGACCGGGCGCGTTGCCCCTCTGTATCGGAGGAGGCCCACAAAGCTGTAGGACTGCCCGGCAGG
>DASZDF010000682.1:0-5762 GCA_035942275.1 Solirubrobacteraceae bacterium
CGCGACCAGGAGAAGTTCGACGACATGATCCGCTTCGCGCGCTCGCTGCCCGCGATGCGCGACGCGGTCGAGCGCGACCTGCGCTCCGAGCCGCTCTCCGCCGAGCAGGTCCTCGCCTGCGCCGTGCGCCTGCTCGACAAGGGGTTCTTCCGGATCGGCTCGGAGGACTACGCGGTCGAGAACGAGACGTACGGCCTCGCGACGATGCACAAGGCGCACGTGAGCCTCCTCGAAGACGACGTTCTCCTCTTCGACTACCCCGCCAAGCACGGCAAGCAGCGCGTGCAGTCGGTGGTCGACGCCGACGTCGCCGACGTCGTGCGGAAGCTGAAGGCGCGCCGCGGCGGAGGCCACGAGCTGCTCGCGTACAAGCGTGGCCGACGCTGGGTGGACGTCCGCTCGCCGGACATCAACCAGTACCTCAAGGAGGTCACGGGCCTCGACGTCAGCGCCAAGGACTTCCGCACCTGGAACGCGACCGTGCTCGCCGCGGTGGCCCTCGCGGTCTCCGGCGTCGCGCGCGGCACGAAGACCGGCCGCAAGCGCGCGGTGACGCGCGCGATCAAGGAGGTCGCGCACTACCTCGGCAACACGCCGGCGGTCGCGCGCGCGTCCTACATCGACCCGCGGATCTTCGACCGCTTCAACGACGGCCTGACGATCGACCCGACGATCGCCGTCACCCGCGCGGACGAGCCGGCGATCCAGGGCGCGGTGGAGGAGGCGGTCCTCGACCTCATCGACGACAACGCCGAGGCCGACGGCGTCGCCGAGGTCGGCGACCTCGACGAGCTCGTGGCGGAGGCGGCCTGATCCACGTTCACGCCGCTACGTCCGAAAGAAACAAACCTCCCCAAACCTCACGCGTTGCTCTAAGCTTGCTCAGTGCTCGCGCCCTGTGGGGGGCAGCGGGCAGCCCCGAGGCGACGGCTGCGAGTCCCGACGTGCACACAAGCCGGGTACCGCGCCGCGAACCCGGTCATGGATGGCCGGCAGGGCGGGTGCCGCGCAGCGGCGTGCGGCACCCGCCTCGCCCGACGCCGTGCGCGGGGCTACGCCGCTTCGCCGAGAGCCTGGACGGCGGCGTCGCGCGTGTCGAGGATCGTGAAGATCTGATCGAGGCCGGTGATCTCGAACGTCTTCGCGATGTTGGTGTCGGTGTTGACGATGACCAGCGAGCCGTCGCGGGAGCGCAGCCGCTTCACGGCGCCGATCAGCACGCCGAGCGCGGTCGAGTCGAGGAAGGTCGTCTCCGAGAGGTCGACGACGACGCGAGCGGCGCCGCCCTCGATCGCCTCCTGGAGCGTCTTCTTGAGCTCGGGCGCGGTGAACAGGTCGATCTCGCCGCGGACCGCGACGACGTGCCGCCCCTCGCCCAGCGGCTCCTCGGAGAGTGCGAACTCAGCTGGCATGAGCCGGATTCAATCAGTCTTCCTTCGCGAGAGCGTCCGTGCCCTGCTCGGCGCCCTCGCCGCGATCGAAGAAGTCCCACGCCTCGACGACGTTCCCCTCCGGGTCCTCCAGGTAGATCGAGCGGTCGCCGCCGGGGTGCTCGATCGGCCCGCGCACCGGCACGCCACGCTCCTCCAGGCGCCCGACGATCGCGTCGAGCGTGCCGGGCTCGACGCCGAACGCGTAGTGGACGTGCGCGCCGCCCTCGTCGCCGAACTCCTTCTCGCCCGGCAGCCACAGCCCGAGGCGCGAGCGCTCGCCGGCGGCGAGCCAGACGCGATCGTCCTCGCGCTTGAGGACCCTCAGGCCGAAGACGTCGCGGTAGAAGGTCTCCAGCGACCCGAGGTCGCGGACCTGGAGCGTGAGCTCGACGACGCCGGTGATCGTCACGCGCCGAAGCCGAGGCGGATGTACAGCGCCTCGTCGTCGCCGTCCCGGCGCACCTCGACGGCGTCGGCCACCCGCTCGAGCACGTTGCCCACGCCGGGCAGCTCGGCGTCCGCGAGCATCTGCTGCGCGCCGTTCGGGCGCAGGTCGCCGACGGTGAGCTCGATGACGCCTTCGCCGGCGATCAGCTTCACGAGCACCGCGCCGTTGCGCGCGTGGTCGGGGCCGTGCGCGGCCACGGTGTCCGCGACGAGCAGCGCGTCGTCGAGCCGGTCGATCGGGCACTGCGCCCGCGCCGCGAGCATCCCGATGACGCGGCTCAGCACCGGGCCGAGCAGCGGCCCGTTGCGGACGACGATCGTGGCCTCGTTCTGCGGGTCCGGGACGCTCACCCGGTGAGCGACTCCCCGGTCAGGTCGATCTTGAACGTCATCCGGACCTCGGTCCGGTCGTCGGTGCTGCGACCGAGCTCGAGCGTGTCGGCGAGCGTGGCGATGAGCGGCAGGCCTAGGCCGAGGCCCGGGCTGTCGGGGCGGGGGAGCATCCCGCGGCCCTCGTCGCGCACCGCGATGCTCAGCCGCCCGTCGCGCACGCCCGCGGCGACCTCCATCGGGCCGTCGCCGTCGGGGTACGCGTGGACGACGACGTTCGTGCACGCCTCGGTCACCGCGAGCTTGACGTCCGCCAGCACCTGGTCCTCGATGTCCAGCGCGTCGCCCAGCCCGCCGAAGGCGTGGCGGACGACGGCGACGTTCTCCGCTCGCGCCGGAAGGGTGAGGACGAGATCGGGCGCGGCCATCACGTCCGCCTCTGTCGAGGCATCGGTCTCCTGTTGTAGTGACGACCTAGGTTCGTGCGCCATGGGGATGCCCCGGAGTCTCCCGTCCCATTCGTCCTTGCGGAAGGGTGCGGACAATACGCCTTTGCCTAACCGCCCCGCTCCGTCACGACGCGCAGGTCGGCGCCGCGCAGCCCGGCGCCCAGACCGGCGAGGAGCAGCACGCGCGCGGCCTGGGGCGAGAGGTGCGCGGCGGGCAGCGCGCCGGTGGCGCGGACGTCGCCCTCGGCGCCCTCGAACCCGTAGGTGGCATGGAGCAGCTCGCCACGCTCCGGCCGCACGCACACGGCGACCGGGCACGGCGCGGCCGCGAGCTCGCGCAGCACCGAGGGCGAGACGTGGCCGGCGCCCAGCGTCACGAGGACGAGCGCGTCCGGACCGAGGCCGAACGCCGCGCGCAGCAGCGCGCCGTCGTCGCCCAGCCACGTCGGCACGATCGGCACCGCGAAGTCGAGCCGCGCGACGGTGAGCGCGGAGGGTCGCGGCGCGCGCGCATGCAGGTCGAAGCGTCCCTCCCCGGCGTAGCCGAGCGGGCCGGTGCGCGGCGACGAGAACGCGCGCGGCGAGGTCGAGTCGGTCTTGCGCGCCTCGCGCGCGGCGTGGATCTCCCCGGCGAAGACCACGTAGGTGCCGCCGGGCGCGCCGCCGGCGACCGCGACCGCGTCGACCAGGTTCGCCGGCCCGTCGGCGCCGGCCGACGTCGCGGGGCGGATCGCGCCGGTGAGCACGATCGGCGCCTCGGCGTCGTTGAGCGCGTCGCACAGGACGCCCAGCTCCTCGAGCGTGTCGGTGCCGGTGGTGACGACCACGCCGTTGCCGCCGCCCGCCTCGGCGACCGCCTCCCGCGCGATCGCCAGCGCGTCGTCGAGGCTCAGATGCACGCCCGGCAGGGAGCGGACCGACCGCGCGGCCGCGACCTCGAGGCCCGCCGCCGCGACGAGCGCCGCGGCGTCCAGGGCGGGGGTGGCGGCTGACCGCCGGTTGGCAGCCATGGCGATGGTCCCGCCGGCGGCCAAGAGAGTGACTGGGCGCATGTGCATGCTCTACCATCGCCGTTCCGCCTCGGTGCCATAACCGCTCCTCTCAGGCACTTCCATGACACCCAGCTCCACGCAGGCCCCGGGCCTCTACGACCCTCGCTACGAGCACGATGCCTGCGGCGTCGCCTTCGTCGCGCGCCTCGACAACGAGCCGACCCGCGAGGTCGTCGACAAGGGCCTGATGGCGCTCGAGAACCTGGAGCATCGCGGCGCCACGGGGGCCGACCACCGCACCGGCGACGGCGCGGGGATCCTCATGCAGGTCCCCGACGCCTTCTTCCGCGAGGTCCTCGACTTCGAGCTGCCGGAGGCCGGGCACTACGGCGTCGGCACGTTCTTCCTCCCGCGCGACGAGGCCCGCCGGCGCAAGCTCGAGGAGCTGATCGAGCTCAACGTCCGCGTCGAGGGCCAGCACGTGCTCGGCTGGCGCGACGTCCCCGTCGACGAGGACCACGTCGGCGACACGGCCAACGCGGCGCGCCCGCACATCCGCCAGCTCTTCGTCGGCAACGGGCTCACGGGCGACTACGCCGGGGACCAGGCGGCGTTCGAGCGCAAGCTCTACGTGATCCGCCGGATCGTCGAGCTGGCCGCGGGCCCCGACTTCTACGCCGCCTCGTTCTCGAGCCGGACCGTGGTGTGGAAGGGGATGCTCATCCCCGAGCAGCTGCGGGCCTTCTACCCCGACCTGCGGCACCCGTCGATGCGCAGCGCGCTCGCGCTCGTGCACTCGCGCTTCAGCACGAACACGTTCCCGAGCTGGCCGCTGGCGCACCCGTACCGCGTGATCGCCCACAACGGCGAGATCAACACGCTCATGGGCAACGTCAACTGGATGCGCGCCCGCGAAAGCGAGCTCGCGTCCGAGCTGTTCGGCGAGCGCGACCTGCGGAAGGTCATGCCGGTCGTGCCGCCGGGCAACTCGGACTCCGCGACGTTCGACAACGTCCTCGAGCTGCTCATGCTCGCCGGCCGCTCGCTGCCCCACGCGGTGATGATGATGATCCCCGAGGCGTGGCAGGGGCGCGACGACCTGCCCGAGGACCTCAAGGGCTTCTACGCCTTCCACTCCTGCCTCATGGAGCCGTGGGACGGGCCCGCCGCGGTGGCGTTCACGGACGGCTCGCTGATCGGGGCGACGCTCGACCGCAACGGGCTGCGGCCGGGGCGCTGGGCGCAGACGAAGGACGGCCACGTGATCCTCGGCTCCGAGGCCGGCCTGCTGCCCTACGAGCCGCACGAGATCGAGCGCCTCGGGCGCCTCCAGCCGGGCAAGCGCTTCCTCGTCGACCTCGAGCGGGGGCGGATCGTCGCGGACGAGGAGGTCAAGCACGGGGTCGCGACGCAGCAGCCCTACGGGCAGTGGTTCCGCGAGAACACCGTCCACTTCTCCGACCTCGAGCCCGCGCGCGTGACGCTCAGCGGCGTCCAGCGCACGCGGATCCGCCAGCTCGCGTTCGGCTACACGCAGGAGGACCTGCGCGTCCTCATCGCGCCGATGGCCGCGCAGGGCGCCGAGCCGGTCGGCTCGATGGGCAACGACAACGCGCTGCCGGTGCTCTCCGACCAGAAGCCGCCGCTGTTCAGCTACTTCAAGCAGCTCTTCGCGCAGGTCACGAACCCGCCGATCGACCCGATCCGCGAGGAGATCGTCATGTCGCTCGGGACGGGCGTCGGCGCCGAGCGCAACCTGCTCGCCGAGTCGCCCGAGCACGCGCACCAGCTGGTCATGGACCAGCCGATCCTGCGCAACACCGAGCTCGAGACGCTGCGCCACGTCGATCACGACATCTTCACCGCGCACACGATCGACATCACGTGGCCGGTCGAGGAGGGCCCGGACGGGCTTCAGAAGCGGATCGCCGAGATCTGCGACGAGGCGTACAGCGCGATCGCCTACGGCGCGAACATCGTCATCCTCAGCGACCGCGCGGTGAAGGGCACGCGGGTCGCGATCCCGTCGCTGCTCGCCGTCGCCGCGGTGCACCACCACCTCGTGCGCGCCGGCACGCGCCTGCGCGCGGGGCTCGTCCTCGAGTCGGGCG
>DASZDF010000683.1:0-5447 GCA_035942275.1 Solirubrobacteraceae bacterium
CGCCCGCCCCGCGCGACGTCTCCCCGCCCCGCGCCGTCGCCGTCGGCCGCGCCTGCACCCGCGCGCGGCGCTGCACGCTCACCGTCGCGGTCTCCGAGCTCGAGCCGTCCTCGGGCATCGCCTCCGTGCGCGCGCGGATCACCTTCCGAGCGCGCTGCGCCAGGCGCAAGCTCTGCACCCGCACGCGGACCGTCAGCGGCCGCCGCCGCGGCGACCGGCTCTTCCTCGTCCAGACGCCCGCGCTCCCCCGCGGGCGCACGACGGTCCGCCTCACCGCGACCGACGTCGCCGGGAACGCCCAGAGCGTCCCGACGATCGTCCGCCTGCGCCTGCGCTAGCCCTCGCGCAGGACGTTGATCGTCGCGAGCGAGGGGTCGCTCGCGCCGTGCAGCCGCGACCCCGCCTCGACCGTCGCGCGCAGGTAGTCCATCGTCTCGTCGGTGATCCGCTCGCCCGGCAGCAGCGCCGGAATCCCGGGCGGGTAGCCGGCGATCGACTCGCAGGAGATCCGCCCGATCGACTCCCCGACCGGCACGACCTCCGCCTCGCCGAGGAACGCGTCACGCGGCGCGACCGCCATCTGCTGCTCGAGCGCCGTCGGCGGCGCGATGACCGCCGGGACCGTCCCCGGGCGGCTGATCCGCTTGACGACCTCCTCGACGTCGCCCGCGACGCGCTCGAGCGCGACCGGCTGCTCGCCGAGCCCGACGAGCAGGATCACCGTCGCCTGCGTGGCGAGCTCCGTCTGCACGTCGTAGGAGAACTCGAGCGCCTCGGCGACCTCGTAGCCGGTGCAGCCGGTGCCGCGCACGTCGAGGACGATCCGCAGCGGGTCCCACGCCGCGGCACCCGGGCGGCCGACGAAGTCCTCGCCGATCAGCGCGATGCCGGGGACGCTCGCGAGCTTCTCGCGCGCCTGGTGGATCGCGCGCAGCGTCTCGTGCAGGAGCGCCTCGCCGTGGATCGCGAGCTGCCGGCGGGCGGCGTCGAGCGACATGAAGAGCAGCGAGCTGGGCGACGTCGAGCGCGTGAGCCTGATCGCGCGCGCGACGGCGTCGGGGTCGATCCGGCCGGTGCCCGCGACGTGCAGCATCGCGCTCTGCGTCAGCGCGCCGACGATCTTGTGGGTGCTCGTCAGCATCGCGTCCGCCCCCTGGCGGAGCGCGCCCGGCGGGAGGTCGGGGTGGAAGCCGAAGTGCGGCCCCCACGCCTGGTCGACGACGAGCGGGACGCCGGCGGCGTGCGCCACCTCCGCGCAGCCCTCGACGTCCGCCGCGATGCCGTAGTACGTAGGCGACACGATGAACGCGGCGCGGGCGTCGGGCGCCTTCGCCAGCGCGCGCTCGAGCTGCGCCGGGTCGACGCCGTGCGCCATGCCGAGGTCGGCGTCGTACTCGGGCGCCACGAAGCTCGGGAGGCCGCCGCTCAGCACGAGGCCGTCGACCACGGAGGCGTGGGAGTTGCGCTGCGCGACGACGCGACGCCCGAGCGGCGCGAGCGTCAGGCACAGCGCGTGGTTGCCCTGCGTCGCGCCGTTCGTGAGGAACCACGTCCGGGCGGCGCCATAGGCCTCGGCGGCCAGCTGCTCGGCACGCTGGAACGGGGTCGGCGCCGGGCCGATGTCGATCCCCTCCATGTCCTGCGGGACGTCGACGGCGAGCGCCCGGTCGCCGAGCGCGAAGCGCAGCGCGGGGTCGGCCCCCGGGCCGCCCTTGTGCCCGGGCACGTGGAAGCGCCCGGCCCCGCGGAACCCGTAGGCCACGACGGCGTCGAGGTAGGGCGCGGTCGGCTGTTCGGGCAGCTCCACTACGCGGCCGCCCGGCGGTGCAGCTCCGCCCGGACGAAGCCGTCGAGCTCGCCGTCGAGCACCTTGTTCGCGTCGCCCATCTCCACGTCGGTCCGGTGGTCCTTGACCATCGTGTACGGGTGCAGGACGTAGGAGCGGATCTGCGAGCCGAAGTTGACGTCCTGCGCCTCGCCCTTCGCCTTCGCGATCTCCTCCATCCGCTTGCGCTCCTCGAGCTCGGTGAGCTTGGCGCGGAGCATGGCCATCGCGGGCGCGCGGTTGGAGGACTGCGAGCGCTCGTTCTGGCACTGGACGACGATGCCGCTCGGGCGGTGGGTGATGCGGACCGCGGAGTCGGTCTTGTTGACGTGCTGCCCGCCGGCGCCGCTGGCGCGGTACGTGTCGATCTGGAGGTCGTCGTCCTCGATCTCGATGTCGCCGACGTCGTCGACGACCGGCGCGACCTCGAGCCCGGCGAACGAGGTCTGGCGGCGGTGCTGGGCGTCGAACGGGCTGAGGCGGACGAGCCGGTGGACGCCCTTCTCCGCGCTGTAGAGGCCGTAGGCGTTCGGGCCGGCGGCCTTGAAGGTGGCGGACTTGATGCCGGCCTCCTCCCCCGGGCTGACCTCGAGCAGCTCGACGTCGAAGCCCCGCTTCTCCGCCCAGCGCATCTCCATGCGCAGCACCATCTCGGCCCAGTCCTGGGCGTCGGTGCCGCCGGCGCCGGCGTTGATCGTGACCAGCGCGTCGCCGGCGTCGTACTTGCCGGCGAAGAGGCGGTCCTCCTCGAGCTCGGCGAGGTGCTGCTCGATCGCGCGCAGCTGCTCGTCCACCTCGCCGACGAGGTCCGGGTCGCCGGCGCTCATCTCGGCGAGCTCGACGTCGCCCTGGAGCGACTTGAGCAGGTCGAGCTTGCGCTTGGCCCGCGCGTACTCGCCGTTGACCCGCGTCGCCCGCTCCTGGTCGCCCCAGAAGTCGGGGTCCTGCATCTGCTGCTCGAGATCGGCGACCTGGCGCTCGAGCGTCGGCGGGTCGAGGTGCTCCTCGAGCCGGACGAGCTGCTCGCGGACGGCGCTGAGGCGCTGCGGCAGGGACTCGGGTGCGGCGGGGCCGGCCATGCCGCTCAGCCTACAATCGGCGCCGCCGCGAACCGATGGGCGCGCGGACGCGCCACCTCGCACCGCTTCGCGCGGTCGATCCTGCGCAATCCTTCGCAACGCTCCCCGGCCGCCCCCGCTCCGCGCCGGACCGGCCAACTTCCTCCTGCATTCGGCGTTCATCCGATTTGCAGGGCAGGGGTACGAAGGCCGACTCTCTTCAGGAGGAAGTCATGGAGCAGGACAGGACGCGGAAGCGTGCGCTGAGCGCTGCGCTGGTCGCGATCGCCGCCGCGGGAGCGGCATTCGCCGGGCCCGCCGTCGCGGGCGAGAAGAAGGACGATCAGCAGGCGTCGCCGCCTGCTCACGCCCCGGCGCACGGCGCCCGCGGCGAGACGCCGCCGCCCCACGCGCCGGCGCACGGCGTGCGTGACACGCAGCCGGCGCCGGAGCCGGCCGCGCCGAAGAAGAAGGCCAAGCAGCCCGCTCCCCCCGCGCATGCCCCCGCACGCGGGCGGCGCGGCACGGCGCCGGCGCCGAAGACGAAGAAGGCGAAGGCGCCCAAGGCCGCACCGAAGCCCTCCGCGAAGAGCGAGAAGCCGAAGGCGGCGAAGCCGGAGTCCGCGAAGGAGAACTCCGCGGGCGGGCGGCCGAAGGAGACGCTCTGCCACGCGACCGGCTCGGCGAAGAACCCGTACGTCACGATCACGATCGCCGACCGCGGCGTGCAGAACGGCCACTCAGGCCACGAGGGCGACATCATCCCCGCGCCCGCCGGCGGCTGCCCGACCCCGACCGAGGAGGCCGCGCGCACCGCCCCCGGTGACGTCGCCGCGGTGATGCCGGCCGGGTCGGCGGACTCCCGCGGCGGCGAGGATCGCCGCGTCGAGACCGGCGGCGGGGTCATCACGTCGGCGCAGATGGGCACGATGCCCGCGAAGGACGAGGGCCGCATCGCCGTCCTCGGCGTGACCGAGACCGAGGAGGGCGCGGCGACGCCCGAGGCCGCCCCGCTCGCGGCGGTGCAGACCGCCGACGGCGCGGAGGACGGCGGCCTGCCGTTCACCGGCGCGAACCTCGCGCTGATCGTCATCGCCGGCCTGGTCGTGCTGCTCACCGGCATCGCGATCCGCCGCGCGACGGTCGCGCGGCAGCCGCGCTAGCCGAAGCCCGTCAGGAGGTGCCGCGGCGCCGGCTCAGGCGCCGTGGCACTTCTTGAACTTCTTGCCGGACCCGCACCAGCACTGCTCGTTGCGGCCGATCTGCTGCTCCTCGGAGACGCGGCGGGTCTCGATGACGGGGGCGACCGGCGCCTCCTCGTCCACGTAGCCCTCCGGCGCCATGCCGGCGGCGCCGGCCGCGGCGGCGAGCGCGCTGGGCTGCGGGGTCCCGACCCCGCCCGAGTACGTGACGCGCCTCGTGCCCGTCGACGAGCCGGGGGCGGTGCGCGGCGGCGGGACCGGCGCCGAGCCGTTCGCGCCCTCGACCTCCACCTCGATGTTGAAGATCATCTGGGCGAACCGCGTCCAGATGCCGGTCATCAGCTCGGTGAAGAGGTCGTAGGCCTCGTTCTTGTACGCGACGAGCGGGTCGATCTGCGCGAACCCGCGGAGGTGGATGCCCTCGCGCAGGTAGTCCATGTCGTAGAGGTGCTCGCGCCACTGCGTGTCGATGATCTGCAGCAGCAGGTAGCGCTCGATCGCGCGCATGAGCTCCTCGCCGAGCTCCTGCTCGCGCTCGTCGTAGAGCTGGACCGCGTCCTCGTGCACGATCCGGACGAGCTCCTCGCGGTCGATCGACTCCGCCTTCATCGAGGCGACGTCGATGTTCGACGGCCACAGGTCGTCGATCGCGGCGTGGAGGCCCTCGAGGTCCCACTCCTCGATGAAGTCGCCGGGCGTGTACTCGTCGACGAGCCGGCGGACGACGTCCTCGAGCTTCTCGCGCGCGACCTCGCCCATCTCCTCGCCCTCGAGGATCTGGTCGCGGTACTTGTAGACGATGCGCCGCTGCTCGTTCATGACGTCGTCGTACTCGAGCACGCGCTTGCGCATGAGGAAGTTCTGCTCCTCGACCTTCTTCTGCGCCTTCTCGATCTGCTTCGTGAGCATCCCGGCTTCGATGGGCTCCTCGTTGCCGTGCTCGTCGGTCGTGCCGAGGCGGTCGAGGATCTTGTAGATCCGGTCGCCGGCGAAGAGGCGGACGAGGTCGTCCTCGGCGCTGAGGAAGAAGCGTGACTCGCCGGGGTCGCCCTGGCGGCCGGAGCGGCCGCGGAGCTGGTTGTCGATCCGCCGCGACTCGTGGCGCTCGGTGCCGCAGATGAAGAGGCCGCCGGCCTCCATGACGCGCTGGCGGTCCTCCTCGACACGCGCCTCGATGCTCGGGAGGACCTCGGCGAAGCGCTCCTGGTAGTCCGGGTCGCCCGGCTTGAGGCCGAGCTTCGCGAGCTCGAGCCGCGTCTGGTGCTCGGGGGTGCCGCCGAGCTTGATGTCGACGCCGCGGCCCGCCATGTTCGTCGCGATCGTGACCGCGCCGCTGCGGCCGGCCTCGGCGATGATCTCGCC
>DASZDF010000684.1:0-2302 GCA_035942275.1 Solirubrobacteraceae bacterium
CTTCTCGCGAGCGCACGGCCGCGCGCGCAGCGGCCCGCTCCGCCGCGGCCGAAGCGCGATGCTCCGCACCGCCGGGCGGCGCCGGTGACCCACGCTTCGGGCCCGCCTCCCGAGGAGCGGATCCGGCGCGATCACCGCGACGCCGGGGGCTCGCCTGCGGGCGATCGGGACACGACGCCGGCGGTCGGGCGCCGCGGCGGGCCGGCGTCGTGGCGGCGCGCGGTCGAGGGCGGCGCCGTCGCCCTGGCGCGCCAGGCGTGGCAGGACGCCCGCTGGTCGTACCTCTACAAGGACGACACCGCGTACCGGACGCGCGACGGGGCCGACGCCAACGAGCGGATCCAGGCCGCGGCGCGGCGGATGCGGGGCGCGACCGAGGTGCCCGAGGGCGTCGAGGCCAACGGGCCGTTCATCAACGCGCCGGTCTGGACGTGGGAGGTCCCGGCGTACTTCTTCCTCGGCGGGCTGGCGACCGGGTCGTCGTTCGTGGCGGTCGCGGCGGACGTCGCCGGCGACTCGCGGTCGGCCGCGATCGCGCGCAAGGTGACGATGGCGGCGATCGTCCCGGGCGCGCCGCTGCTCGTGCTCGACCTCGGGCGCCCGGGGCGCTTCCTCAACATGATGCGCATCTTCAAGCCCCGCTCGGCGATGAACCTCGGCGCGTGGTGCCTCATGGCGTTCAGCACCGCCGGCGGCGCGGCGGTCGCGGCGGACGTCGTCGGCCGCCCGCGGCTCGCGAAGGTGCTCGGCGTCAAGACGGCGCTGCTCGGGACGTACCTCGGCTCGTACACCGGGGTGCTGCTCGCGAGCACCGCCGTCCCGCTGTGGGCGCGCAGCCGCGTGTTCCTCCCGCCGATCTTTGTGTGCACGGCCGTGGCGACGGGCGCCGCGGCGAACCGGCTCGTGCTCGCCGCGAGCGGCGTGCCGCCGGGCCACCCGACCCGCAACGCGCTCGGCACGATCGAGACGACGGCGATGGCGGCCGAGCTGGCGCTCTCCTCGTTCAACGAGCAGCGCCTGGGTCGGATCGGCGACGTGCTCGAGGAGGGGCGGCCGGGGCTGCTCTTCCGGTTCGCGAAGTGGGCCGTCCGCGTGGGGCTGCTCCTGCGGTTCACGCGGCGGCGCTTCGGGCCGTGGGAGCACCACGTCGCCTCGCTGCTCTACCTCAGCGGCGGCCTGGCCTTCCGCTTCGCGTGGATCGAGGCGGGCAAGGCGTCGGCGCGCGACGACGCGGCGGTGGCGGCCACGGCGCGCGGCAAGGCGACCGTGGAGGACCGTTTTCGCGACGGCCCGACGACCGCGCGCGCGCCCACTTCCGCCCGTCCGGCGCCGCGCGATTCGCGCGTTTCCGCTGCATATGCGGACAGTGTGAGGCGGCTGAGCCTCGCGATCGAGCGGATAATCCGCCGCTAACCGGGCTCGAACCTGCGCATATAGCAGGTCTGGCGCACTTTCCCGGCGAACATCTGTACGCTGTCTGACAGCCCGCCGCGTTGTCGTACTGCGCGCGGAGGCGCCTCCGCCGGTCTGTTACGGCGTGTTAGTCCCCCGAAACCAACGCCGAGTAGCGGCGTTCTGTTGGGACCGCAGCAACGGCGCGTTCGAAGTTGCACGCGCAACAAAATCTGATATCATTTCCGACTGTAGCGATCGGATTAGAGACTTGAAGACGCAAGAGAAGAGCAGAAAGAAAGGGATTCCGACGACGACCGACGTCCTCGATTTCCGGCCCACCGAGGCCATTGACACAACCGTCGACCCGCTCCACCAGCTTCTGCAGGAGTCGCGGCGCTGGCCGCTGCTCACGCCGGCTGAGGAGGTCGAGCTCTCGCAGCGCATCGAGCGCGGGGACCTCGCCGCCAAGGAGCGGATGATCAACTCGAACCTCCGACTCGTCGTCTCCGTCGCGCGGAAGTACCAGGGGCAGGGCCTGCCGCTGGGCGACCTCGTGCAGGAGGGGATGCTGGGGCTCATCCGTGCCGTCGAGAAGTTCGACTGGCGCAAGGGCTTCCGCTTCTCGACGTACGGAACCCTGTGGATCCGTCAGGCGATCCAGCGCGGGCTCGAGAACACGAGCCGCACCATCCGCCTGCCCGTCCACATGTCCCAGCGCGCCCGTAAGGTGGCCCGCATCGAGCGCGAGCTCGCGCTGAAGCTCGGTCACGAGCCCAGCGACGCGGAGATCGCCGACGCGGCCGAGCTGACCGTCGAGGAGGTCGAGGAGATCCGCCAGGCCGACCAGGCGCCCGCCTCGCTCGACAAGGGCGTGGGCGACGACGGCGAGACCGCCTTCGGCGACCTG
>DASZDF010000685.1:0-2600 GCA_035942275.1 Solirubrobacteraceae bacterium
CGTCCACACCGTCCGCGTGCGGCTCGGGCGGACCGTGCGGCCGGGGCGGCGGCGCATCGCGCTCACGGTCACCGCCGGGACCGGCCGCCGCGGCACGGCGACCGCAGTGGTCGTCGTGCAGGCGGCGCCGTCCGGCTAGGCCTCGACGCGCTCCTCGATCCGCGCGGCGCGGTCGGCGGCCTCGGACTCCACCGGGGCGTCGACCTCGCGGAGGAGGTCGTCCACGACCGCGGCGAGCTCGGTGCGCAGATCCGGGTCCAGGAGGTTGCCGTCGTCGTCGAACGCGGCGTAGGCGGTGCCGACCGGCAGCTCGCGCTCGATGACGTGGGCGCCGATCGTCTTGAGGACCTTCCGCGTCTCCGCCTGCGCCCACACCGCGCCGAACAGGCCGGTGCTCGCGCCGACGACGGCGACGGGCTTGTCGCGCAGCGCGTTGTGCGGGAACGGGCGCGACGCCCAGTCGAGGGCGTTCTTCAGGACGCCCGGGATCGAGGAGTTGTACTCCGGCGTGCTGATGAGGATCGCGTCCGCGGACGCCAGCGCGTCGCGGAGCTGCCGGACCGCGGGCGGCGCGGGCGCCACGTCGAGATCCTGGTCGTACGGCGGAAGGTCTGGAAGGCCCTCCCACACCGCGAGCCGCGATCCGGGCGGCAGCTCTCCTGCCGCCGCCCGGAGCAGCTTGCGGTTGTGCGAGTCCCGGCGCAGGCTTCCGCTCAGGCCAAGGACGAGCATCGAGCCTCCCTAGGCGTCCTGCCGGACGAGCTCGAGGTTCACGCTCAGCGTCACGTCCCACGCGAGGACGTCGTCGCCGCTGGGCAGCGGGGCCTGCCAGTTCATCTCCCACTCGCGGCGGTCGAGCGTCGCGGTGAGCTCGAGCGCGGAGCGGACGCCGCCGTACGGGTCCTCGACCGGCGCCTGGTAGGTGCCCGTCGCGGTGACCGGCTTCGTGATGCCCTTGATCGTCAGCTCACCCTCGACGGTCGCGGTGCCGTCCTCGGCGAGGTCGACGTCCTTAGACGTGAACACGATCTCCGGGTGGTTGCCGGCGTCGAAGAAGTCCGTCGAGTTGACGAGGTGCTCGCGGAGCTCGGGCGGGTTCGCGACCGAGACCGACTCGACCTTCGCGCGGCCCTCGAGGGTGACGCCGTCGTCGCCGGCGACCAGCCGGGCGTCGACGTCGTCGCAGCCGGCGCGGAAGGTCGCGACCTTCATGTGCTTGACGGCGAACTGGCACGACGAGTGGACCGGATCGGCGGCGAACGTGCCGGCGAGCGGCTGCGTGGCGGTGCTCATTTCGGAAAGACCTCCCCAGGCCTTGATTGCGTGAGCAACAAGATAGCACATAACCGGAACGGCGTTCCGCTTCGGCTACACTTGTGTCATGCCGCTCGAGCTGCCCATCGCCGGAACCGCCCCGCCCGAGCGCCACGACGCCGCGCGCAACCGCGCTCGGGTCGCCGACGCCGCGGCCAAGCTGTTCCGCGAGTGCGACGACCCCGCGGAGGTCGACATGCGCGCGATCGCGTCCGAGGCCGGCGTCGGCGTCGGCACGCTCTACCGCCGCTTCGGCGACAAGACGTCGTTGGCCGTGAGCGTCCTCGACACCCGGGCGCGCGAGCTGCAGGAGGCGGTGCTCTCCGGCCCCGCGCCGCTGGGCCCGGGGGCGCCGGCCGAGGAGCGCGTCGAGGCCTTCCTGCACGCGCTCGTCGACCACACCGAGGAGGAGCTCGAGCTGGTCTACGCCGTCGTGCTGCTCGGCGGCTTCGGCCTCGGCCCGTACGCCGCGTGGCGGCTGCACCTGCGCGTGCTCGCGGAGCAGGTCGCGCCCCACTTCGACGCGGACTGGCTCGCGGAGGCGCTTCTGGCGCCGCTGCACCCGAGCCTCTACCGCCACCAGCGCCGCGAGCGCGGGCTCACGACGGACGAGATCAAGCAGCAGCTGACGCAGCTCGCGCGGGCCGTCTACGGTTCGCGCCGGTGACGGCCGCCCGCAGCGAGTACCCGCACACGCTCGCCATCCCCACGCGGTGGAAGGACAACGACGTGTATGGGCACGTCAACAACGTGGAGTACTACTCGTACTTCGACACCGTGATCAACACGTGGCTGATCCGCGAGGGCGGGCTCGACATCCACGGCGGCGAGGTGATCGGCGTGTGCGCGGAGTCCCACTGCACGTTCCACGGACCGCTCGCCTTTCCGGAGACCGTCGACGCCGGGCTGCGGGTCTCCAAGCTCGGGCGCTCCAGCGTGCGCTACGAGATCGGCCTCTTCGGCGAGGGTCGCGAGGAGGCGGCCGCGACCGGCTGGTTCGTCCACGTCTTCGTCGACCGCGACACGCGCCGCCCGGTCGAGGCGCTGCCTGACCAGCTGCGCGACGCGCTGGAGAGGCTGCGGCCGTGAACGAGACCGTCTTCACCGTCGAGGCGACGCCGGTCAAGTACGGCCCCGGCGCGGTGGACGAGGCGGGCTGGGAGCTCAAGCGGCTCGGCGTGACGCGCGCGCTCCTCGTCACCGACCCGCGCGTGAGCGCGGCGGGCCACCCCGACCGCGTCCGCGCCTCGATCGAGGCCGAGGGGATCGACGTCGTCGTGTACGAC
>DASZDF010000686.1:0-3352 GCA_035942275.1 Solirubrobacteraceae bacterium
GGTCCTCGCCGTGCGCCGCCACGACGACCTCTCCGACCACGACGGCATCGCCGCGGCGCTGCGCTTCGAGCAGAGGTACTTCGCGGCGAACGCGGCCGCCTCGGAGCGGTTGCGCATCCGCAGCTTCTCGAGCACGTGGCGGACGTGGGTCTTCACGGTCGCCTCGCTGATGAACAGCAGCTCACCGATCTCCCGGTTGCGCTTCCCCTCGCCCATGAGCGTCAGGACCTCGAGCTCGCGCGGCGAGAGGTCGGCGGGCGCCGGCGCCGGCGGCTCGCTCGCCGGCAGCATCGCCTCGACCAGCTCGGCGGACGGCGCGTCGCGCAGCACGACCCGGATGCCCTGGGCGCCCGGCACGAGCAGCGCGTCGTGGAACGCGCCGAGCTGCGCCTCGCGCTGCTCGCGGGCCGGCGCCGGCAGGCCCTCGGCGACGTAGAGGCACATCGACACCGAGGGGCGGCCGTGGATGCACGCCTCCCACGCCCGGTCGTACGCGACCAGCGTGCGGTAGAGCTCGTCGTCGGGGCCGACCGGATAGCCGGTCCACCACACCGCGTCGTAGCCCCGCGCGAGCGCCTTCTGCGCGACGGCGACGAAGCGCTGCGCCCACGTCTCCGGCGGCTCCGAGACGGCCCATTCCTCGACGAGCATCCGTCCCTCGGCCTCGAGCGCGGCGACGTCGAGGCCGGCCGCGGTCAGCGCGGCGCGCTCCTCGCCGGCGCGGCCGGGGAGCGTGTGGTGGAGCACCCAGCCGTTGCGCCGGATCCCGACGCCGTAGAACGACGCCTGCGCGGCGGGCACCTCGTCGAGGCTGCGCAGCAGGATGGCGAGGTGCGCGCAGCTGCGGCCGCTCAGAGCCTCGCCCAACGGTGCGCGCAGGTCGACCTGGCGCTCCGCGCCGATCGTCATGTTCGTGGACGCTACCCGAACGACTGGCCGGCGACCCAGCGCAGCACGAGCTCGCGGTCGCTGTCGCGCATGCGGTCGAGCCGGACGCCGAAGAGCCCGTCCTCGGTGCGCCGCACGACCTCGCCCTTCGCGGGGATCGGCAGGTCCTCGCTCGGGAGGTGGAGGTGCAGGAGCAGCTCGTGGCCGTTCTGCAGCCCGGAGGGGCCGCGCAGCAGCGCGCCGCCGGGGGAGACGTCGATCGTGAGGCCGCGGGCCGGCGGCAGCTCGGCGTGCACGGGGACGAGCGTGACCGGCAGGATCGCGGGGGTGCGCGTCTCGCGGCGGCGCAGCGGGCGCTCGTCGTCGCCGAAGTGGAAGGCGATCGCGTCCTCGCGCGCGCGGCCGCGGTGGCCGGCGATCATCGCCAGCTCGCCGTCGGCGCGGTAGCGGCGGCCCTGGATCGCGGTCTCGAGCGCCGCGGGGCGGCGGTGGAGCATCCGCGCGGGGACGGGCCCGCCGTCGAGCACGAGCATCGCCTGCGTGCGCTCGGTCGCGGCCACCGTGGCGGGCAGCGGGGCGAAGGAGTCGACGATGAGCGCGACGCGGTCGTTGACGCGCAGGCGCATCTGGCTGGGCGCTGCAACGGGCATGTCACCGATTCAGTCGGCCCGCGCGTCACAGACTTGATCGCCGGGTAGCGATGCCGCATCGCCACCGCCGCTCCCCCCACCGGCGAGTCCCCGGCCCCTCCGGCCCCCGGCGCGACCGCGCGCTTCTGGCGCGCGATCTCCGAGCTGCGCGGCGGGCGCAGCCTGCACCCGCACGGCGACGCGTACGAGGCGAGCCTCACCGTCACCGGCGGCGGGCACGGCGCGCCGCTTCTCGATGTGCCCGGCGAGCACCGCGTGATCGCCCGCCTCAGCCGCGGCGTCGGCCTGCCGAAGCCGCTGCCGGACGTCCTCGGGCTGGCCGTCCGCGTCCTCGACGCCCACGGGCCGCGCCGTCACCAGGACCTCCTGCTGGTGACGTCGCTCGACGTGCCGGTGCTGCACCACCTGTTCCTCCCCGGGCCGCTCGGGCCGTACGGCCAGAGCTACTCGAGCCTGCTGCCGTACCGCGTCGGCAACCGCCTGCGCCTGATCGGCGCCCTGCCGCGCCGACCTGACTTCGACCTCACGCTCGCGCCGCTGAACGGCCGCTGGGGCACGCCGTGGGGCCGCCTTCGTCTCGAGGAGCGCCTGTCGGCCGAGGCGTCGTTCGCGCTGCGCTACAACGTCTGGAACACCGGCGGCGGGATCCGGCCGACCGGGCCGTTCCAGGGCATCCGCGACCCCGCCTATCGAGGGAGTCAGGCGGCTCGATAGTGGGGCGGATCGTCGTGGGGACCTCCTCGTGGGCGGACCCGGGGTTCGTCGAGGAGTGGTACCCGCCGGGGATGCCCGCCCGCGACCGGCTCGCCTGGTACGCGGAGCGCTTCGACGCGGTCGAGGTGAACTCGAGCTTCTACGCGGTGCCCGAGCGGCGGACGGTCGAGCGCTGGGTCGACCAGACGCCCGAGCACTTCACGTTCGACGTGAAGCTCCACCGGCTGCTGTCCCGCCACGCGGCCGACCTCAAGTCCCTCCCTCCCGGCGTCCGCGACCTCGCGAAGACCAACGACCGCGGCCGGGTCGAGCTGACCCCGAAGCTCGAGGAGGCGATGCTCGACGAGACGCTCGCGGCGATCGAGCCGCTCGCCGACAACGGCAAGCTCTCCGCCTTCCTGCTCCAGCTCTCGCCGTCGTTCAAGCCGAAGGAGCACTCGCTCGAAGAGCTCGCGCCGCTCGTCGAGCGCCTCGCGCCGCGCCCCGTCGCGGTCGAGCTGCGCCACCGCGGGTGGGTCGAGGACCGGCGCCTGGAGGAGACGCTCGGCTGGCTCTCCGACCACGAGGCCGTGTTCGTGTGCACCGACTCGCCGCAGGGCAAGGCGGTGACGATGATGCCGCCCGTCGACGCCGTGACGCGCGACGACCTCGCCTACTTCCGCGCGCACGGCCGCAACGTGCAGGGCTACCAGTCGGGGAAGACCGTCGCCGAGCGCTTCGCGTGGGACTACGGCCCGGACGAGCTGAAGGAGCTCGCGGGCCGCGTCGAGGGCCTGGCGAGCGACGCCGAGATCGTGAGGGTCATGTTCAACAACAACCGCGGCGCCGACGCGCCGAAGGCCGGCGAGCGGATGCGCGAGCTGCTCGGGCAGGTGGCGGCATGAAGGCCGAGAGGCTCCAGGCGATCGCCGACGAGCTGCTCGCGCACGTGCCGTGCGGGTTCGCGATCTGCGAGGAGGCGACGAACCTCGTCCCCGGCGACGGCAACCCGGACGCCGAGGTCGTGATCGTCGGCGAGGCGCCCGGCGCGTCGGAGGACAAGCAGGGGCGGCCGTTCGTCGGGCGCGCGGGGAAGCTGCTCGACTCGCTCCTCGCCGAGG
>DASZDF010000687.1:0-3450 GCA_035942275.1 Solirubrobacteraceae bacterium
GATCCACCACGTCGCGTACGTCGAGAACTTGAAGCCCTTGCGGTAGTCGAACTTCTCCGCCGCGCGAACGAGACCGAGCGTGCCCTCTTGGATGAGGTCGAGGAACGGCAGGCCCTGGTTGCGGTAGTTCTTCGCGATCGAGACGACGAGGCGGAGGTTGCTTTCCACCATCTTCTGCTTCGCGTCGAGGTCGCCGCGCTCGATGCGCTTGGCGAGGTCGACCTCCTCCTGCGCGGTGAGGAGGCGGACCTTCCCGATGTCCTTCAGGAAGAGCTGGAGCGAGTCGGTGGTCATGTCGGGCCGCAGGTCGATCTGCGACTTGGCCCGGCGCCGGCCCCGCTTGTCGGGCGCGCGCTCGACCGCGTTGGCCGCGGCGGCGGCGGGGTCGATCTCCTCGACGAGCTCGATCTCCCGGGTCTCGATGAAGGTGTGCAGCTCCTCGACGTCGGCCTCGTCGACGTCCAGCTCGCTGAGGGCCTGGGTCACCTCGGCATAGGTGAGGACCCCGACTTCCTGGCCACGGGCCAGGAGGTTCTTGACCTCTTCGAGTTCCTGGAGTTCAGCGACTGACATGCATTCCGTTCCGCCGGCTTTGGACGCCGGCCTGTCGGGGCTCTCGCGAGGCGCCTTCTCGCGTTCGGACAGGGGGTACCTATCCGCCGCCGAAAGTGGCTGCCTCAGTCTAGGACGTTGGGTTGTCGTGTCAATAACGTGTCGACCGCGCCGCACTTGCGCCGCAACCTGCGATTGAATGCCTCAGCCGATGGCCGACGACTCCAAGCGCGAAGTCTTCTCCAGCCTGCCGCGTTCGCGGCCGGTCCGTCGTTCCAGCAAGCGCGAAGGTAGCGCGCGGGACGGCGCCAGTTCGTCCAGTCCGGCACGAGCCGAGGGTTCCGAGACGTCGAAGCGGGCCGGCCGCGCATCGTCCTCGACGAAGTCGGCGCGGACGTCGAAGCGCGCGAGTTCTGCAAAGGCGAGCCCGGCGTCGAAGCGGACCGCCTCGGCCAAGCCCGCGGCCTCCGCGAAGAAGACCGCTTCCGCGAAGTCCGGCGCCGCCGCGAAGCGCACCGCTTTCGGCTCGACGAAGAAGAGCGCCTCCTCGAAGGCCGCCTCCTCGAAGACCGCCTCCTCGAAGTCCGGCGCCGGCGCAAAGCGGACCGCTTCCGGCTCGACGAAGAAGGCCGCTTCCTCGAAGAGCGCCGCCTCCGCGAAGAGCGCCGCGAAGCCGAGCACGAAGCGCGCCGCTTCGGCGAAGTCAGGCGCCTCCGCGAAGCGCACTGCTTCCGGCTCGACGAAGAAGGCCGCTTCCTCGAAGAGCGCCGCCTCCGCGAAGAGCGCCGCGAAGGCGAGCGCGAAGCGGACCGGTTCGGCGTCGTCCGCGAAGCGCGCTGCTTCCGGGTCGGCGAAGAAGGCGGGCGCTTCCGCGACCGCTCGCTCCGCTTCGCGGAAGCCCGCGAGCGCGTCGAAGTCCGACGGGTCCGCTCCCTCCAAGGCGCGCCGCTCCGGCGAGCGGCCCGGCGCCGCCGGCGGCAGGTCCGCCGCTCGCGCGGGTGCCGCCGAGCGGAAGCTGGCCGCCGTTCCGCCCGCCGCCTCCTCCGAGTCGCCCGCGCGCGACGAGCCGCCGCCCGCCGGCTGGGCGACGCCCGAGGACGCCGGCGGCGCCCCTCCCGGGGGCACGGAGATCGTGACGACCGCGGTCCGCGCGGTCGGGGAGCTCGCCCAGCTCGGCGTGGCCGTCGGTGGCCAGGCCGTCAAGGGCGTCCTCTCCAGGCTCCCGCGTCCGTAGCGTCCGCTACCCTCGCCGACGTCAGCCGAGCTCCGGTCGCGTCCTGCGCGCCGGAGGCGGGGGAACCACTTGCGGGCCGACGCGGTCCGCGGGGGCGAATGGGTCTCGACCGAGTCCCTAGCGCCGCGCGAAGGCCGCGCGCCGCGAGCCCGTCAGCTCACCCCGTAGGCCGACCTCGACAGCCGGACCATGACCCCGTCCCGTCGGCACACTCCGAGGCGCCGCGCCGGCATGCTGCCGGTGCTGCTCGCTGCCTTCGCGCTCGCGCCGGCCGCGCCGGCGGCCGCGCAGACCGGCGGGGTGGAGGCATCGCTTGCCGCGCTCGACGTCCGCCCGGCCTCGCTCGCCGAGCGGACGCTGCGGATCGCCGGCGACGTCGGCGTCGAGCACGCGGGCCGCACCGTGCGCGTCGAGCGCCAGCTCACCGACGGGACGTGGGAGCCGATCGCCTCCGCGGTCGCCGACCAGAACGGCGCGTTCGCCGCCCGCTGGCTCACCGACGCCCCCGGCCGCTACGCGCTGCGGGCGTTCGCGGTGCGGGACGCCGGCACCGCGAGCGTCGCCGCCGCCACCGACCTGGTCGCGCGCGTCGCGGTCTTCGCCCCCGCGACCGCGAGCTGGTACGGCCCCGGGTTCTTCGGCCGCCAGACCGCGTGCGGGATCAAGCTCACGCGTCGGACGGTCGGCGTCGCGCACAAGAAGCTGCCGTGCGGGACGAAGGTCGAGATCTACCACCGCAACCGCACGATCGTCGTCCCCGTGATCGACCGCGGCCCCTTCATCGCCGGGCGCCAGTGGGACCTGACCCAGGCCGCCGCCGAGGAGCTCGGCATGCGCGAGGTCGCGCGGGTCGGCTTCCTCCCCGCCGCCTAGCGGCGCGGCGGGCTCGCGACGCGCAGTCCCGCGGCGCGCGCCGCGAACAGCCCTTCCTCCGCGCGCCCCTCGAGCGCGGGCGCGTCGATGCCGTCGCGCGGGCACGTCGCCAGTCCCACCGCCGCCTCGAGCGGCGCGCCGCGCCGGCTCGGCACGCCGGCGACCGCCGCCGCGAGCAGGTGCGCCAGCGACCGCGCGCCGTCGGCGTCCGTGTCGGGAGCGACGAGCCAGTACCGGCCGGGGCGCTCGCGGACGAGCACGTCCGCGGGCCGGAGCTGCGCGCAGACCGCGGCCTCCGCGGCCTCGAGCGCGAGCGCGATGTCGCCGTCGTGCTCGGAGGCGACGAGCCGGTCGAGGTCCGCGACCTCGACGCACAGCAGGGCGAACGGGAGGGCGTCCTCCGAGTGCCGCTGGATCCGGCGCTCGACCGCGGCCGTCCAGGGAGCGACGCGGGTGTGGAAGCCCGAGCCGTCCTCCAGCACGGCGTGGGACGAGGGGTCGCTCGCGGGCGGCGCTGCGCCCTCGGCTTCGGGCGGTCGTGGCGGGAAGCGCTCGGAGCGGGGCTGCGCGGACCGGCTCGCTTCGCGCTCCTCTTCGGGCTCGCGGCGCGGGAAGCGGCCGGGTTGGGGCAGCGAGGACGGCTGCGCTCCGCGTTCCGCTTCGGGCGCTTCGGGCGGGAAGCGGTCGGGTCGGGGCAACGAGGACGGGGGCGCTTCGTGCTCCCCTTCGGTTTCGCGGCGCGGGAAGCGGCCCGGCTGGGGCAGCGAGGAGGGCTGCGCTCCGCGCTCCGC
>DASZDF010000688.1:0-1580 GCA_035942275.1 Solirubrobacteraceae bacterium
GGGCACGACTTGGCCGTCGCGCGCGCCGCGCGCGCGCGTCCGCTCCGCGACACCCTCGCTGTTGGCGAGCACGACCCGCGCGGCGCCGAACGCGCGCTCGACCGGCTCCCGCCACCGCTCCGCGGTGAAGAAGACGTCGCCGCCGTGGACAGAGACGACGAGCGGCTGCGTCACCCCGGCGCGAAGCGCGGCGTCCGCCGCCGGCACCGCGTTGTGCGCGTGGACGAGGTCGAAGTCGTGGCGGCGCAGCGCGCGGCCGAGCGGCCGCGCGGCCCAGGCCCCCCACGAGCCGTAGGAGCGCGCGCGCGGCGGCGAGACGAACGGCACGTACTCGACCTCGAGCCCGTCGAGCTGCGTCCGGCGCGGCTGGCGCAGCTTGCGCAGAAGCGAGCGCGGCGTGAAGTCGGCCTTCGGCGGGACGAGCCGGTGCAGGACGAACACGCGCACCTCCGCGCCGGCCTCGCGGGCCGCCAGCGCCTGGCGGTGCGCCCAGACCCCCAGCACCGGGTCCTCGGCGCGCGGGTAGAACTCGGCGACGACCGCGACCTTCACCGGTGCGTCCGCAGCGTCCGGGCCTCGTCGCGCGTCACGTACGGCCGGCCGTCGAGGAACGCGCGCGCCTCGGCGATCGCCGCGTCGCGGCCGTACGCGTTCGCGGCCGGAACCGCGTGCAGGATCGGCGTCGCGTCGACGACCCCGATCCGCCAGCCGTTGTCGCGCGCGACCGCCGACCAGTGCGCGTCGAGTCCCCAGCCCATCCGCAGGTCGGGGAACGGGAGGAGCGCGGCGAACGTGTCTTGGTGGAAGGCCGTGACGGGACCGATCTCGACGAACGCGGTCTCGCGGGCGACGCTCGCCGGCCGCCGCCGGGTCACCGGCCACGCGGCGTGCGAGGCGAGCCGGTGCGCGGGCTGGGCGATCTTGAGGTCGAAGCGCTCGGCGATCGCGAGGAAGCGGTCGAGGAACCCGCGCGGGAGGACGACGTCGTCGTCGACGGCGAGCAGCCAGTCGGGGGGAGCGGGGCCGCTCGGCGGAGCGGCAGCGGCCGGCGGAGCATCGCCGCTCGGCGGCGCGAAGGCGGGCGCGGCGAGCAGGCGGTTGAGGTTCTCGAACTTCCCGCGGCCGCCGACGTCGCTCGTCCGGATCTCGAGGTCGTGCGCGGAGCGGCGGAGCTCCGCCTCGATCTCCGGCCACCGGCTCCCCGGTCGCGCGACCGCCACGACGAGCACGCGCCGACGCGCCTACGACGACGGACCGCGGCGCCAGGCGACGTCGAGGAGCGCGTCCGCGGCTTCCCGCGCCGCGGCGCGCCGCCCGCCGACCGTCCCGCTCGCGCCGGAGAGGAAGTCCGGGGCCGGCGCGGGCGACGGGCGCAGCGCCTCCTCGATCCGCCCGAGGCTGTGCGCCGTGAAGATCGGGCCGTTCGCGCAGCCGAAGCGAGGGCAGTGCAGCGCCGCGCCGGCCAGCACCCGCAGTTCGCGCGCCAGCGGCGGCGGCGTCCCCTTCGCGACGTCCTCGCGCCGCGCCGCACGCCCACGGAACCGCGCCGCGACCGCTAGCGAGGAGACCCGCGCGTCGGC
>DASZDF010000689.1:0-14182 GCA_035942275.1 Solirubrobacteraceae bacterium
GCCGCGCCCGGTGCGGTTGCCCACGATCCGGCTGTTCGCGACCCGCAGCGTCCCGTGGTTGAAGATGCCGCCGCCGTCCGACGCGTGCGCTCCGGCCCCGCCGACGGTCTGGAAGATGCTCCCGCCGACCACGTCTGCGCCGTTCGCGCCGTTCGGCGTCCGCCCGCCGGTGATCGTGACGCCCTCGATCGTGACCAGGCCGAACGCGACGTGGACGATGCGGTTGGTCTGGTTCGTCGTGATCGTCGTCGTCGCCGCCCCGGCGCCGTCGAGCGTCACCGCGTTGTAGACGTCGAGGTCGTCGGTGACGTTGTCGTTCTCAGTGGCCGAGCCCGCCCGCGTGAGCGTGTAGGTCCCGGCCGGGATCACGACCCGATCGGCGCCCGAGCCCGCGACGCACCCGCCGCCGGCCGTGTCCTCGTTGGCGGCGCTGATCGCCTCGCGCAGCGAGCAGACGCCGTCGGCGGCGACCGTGTCGCCGACCGTCCCGACCGTGATCGTGGCCGCGGGCGCGGCGGAGGCCGCCAGCAGGCTCGCGGTGAACGCGGCCGCGAGCGCGGCGCCCATCCGCTCGTACCGTCGGATCTGGGTCATGTCGGCTCCCCGTCGCGTAGATAGGTCACCACGGCCGCGACGCGGCGGTGGACGGTCGGTTCGGCCGAGAGGCCGAGCTTGTCGAAGATCGATCGGACGTGCTTCTCGATCGCGGACTCCGAGAGGAAGAGGCTCGCGCCGATGCCGGCGTTGCTCTTGCCCTGCGCCATCTCGCGCAGGACGTCGAGCTCGCGGCCGGTCAGGTCGGCCCCCGGCGAGGCCTCCGAGCGCGTGCGCCGAGCGACGAGCGCCTCGACGACCCGCGGGTCGATGACCGACCGGCCCGCGACGACCTCGTGCACCGCGCGCAGCAGCTCGTCGAGGTCGCCGACGCGGTCCTTGAGCAGGTAGGCGCGGCCGTCGGCGCCGTCGCGCAGCAGCTCGAGTGCGTAGAGCTCGTCCGCGTGCTGCGAGAGCACGACGACGCCGACGCCGGGATGCTCGGCGCGGATGCGGTGCGCCGCCTCGATGCCCTCCATGTGGTGGCCGGGCGGCATGCGGATGTCGGTCAGCACGGCGTCGGGCTGCAGCCGCCCGACCGCGTCGAGGAGCTCCTCCGCGTTGCCGACGGCGGCGAGCACGTCGACGGCCCCGGAGTCCTCGAGCAGGCGCCGCGTCCCTTCCCGCACGAGGTAGTGGTCCTCGGCCAGCACGACGCGCACGCGGTCAGACACGGGCGCGCTCCCCGGTGGGCAGGCGCGCCGTGAGGCACGTGCCGCCGCCGGGCCTCGACTCGACGCCGAACTGCCCGCCGAGGGCGTCGATCCGGTCGGCGAGGCCGCTCAGCCCGGACCCCTCGGCGGTCGCGACGTCGAAGCCGCGGCCGTCGTCGCTGACGGCGACCACCAGCTCGCCGTCCTCCTGATCGAGCCTCACGACCACCCGCTCCGCGCCGCTGTGCTTCAGCGCGTTCGCGAACCCCTCGCTGACGAGGAAGTACACGGCGCCCTCCACCGTCTCGGAGAAGCGGGTCGCGCGCAGCTCGCGGTCGCATTCGATCGTGACGCCGAGGGGGAGCCGCGACGCGCGCGCCTCGATGGCGCCGACGATGCCGTAGTCGCTCAGCACCGAAGGGTGGATGCCGCCGACCAGCTCGCGCAGGTCGTCGAGCGCCTGGCGGGCCTCGAGCTGGAGGTCGGCGAGCGTGCGCGTCACCAGCGACGGGTCGCGGGAGAGCTGGTTCTGGGCGAGCGCGATCCGGGCGATGAGCGCGACGAGCTCCTGCTGCACGCCGTCGTGGACGTCGCGCTCGATGCGCCGGCGCGCCGCCTCCTCCGCCTCCACGATCCGCGTCCGCGACGCCGCGAGCTCCGCCGCCTGGAGGTGGATCTGCTCGAGCCGGTCGCGCGCCTCCGCCGCCAGGCGCGCGTTGTGCAGCGCGAGCGCCGCCTGGTGGCCGAGCGTCTCGAGGAGCTCGCGGTCGCTGCCGCCGAAGCGGCCGTGCAGGCGAGGCCCGCAGTCGATCGAGCCGACCTGCGCGCCGGCGTGGACCAGCGGCACGGACGCGACGGCGTCGCCCTCGCCGTCGCCGGCCGTGACCACGCGGTCCTCGAGCGTGAGCCGCACCCACTTGACGCCGAGCCCGCCCCGCATCGCCTCGGCGAGGTTCGGCGCGAGCTCGTCCAGGTCGAGGGTGTGCTCGAGCGCGGCGCCGAAGCGCCGCAGCAGCTCCTCGGGCGCCGGGCGCTCCCCGTACAGCCGCTGCTCGGCGCCGCGGCGCACGCGCCGCCACAGCGGCTGGAAGGCGAGCGTCGCGGCGATCGTGACCAGCACGGCGATCTGGATGCGGTCCGAGCCCGCGGCGATCCCCAGCGCGGCGGCGAGCCCGACGTACGCGAGCGCGATCGCGACCCAGAGCACGACGTAGACGGCGGACCGGCGCATCGCGCGCGGGAGGTCGAAGAGGTCCGGGCGCAGGATGCCGATCGCGATCGAGACCGGGATCGCGAGGAGGACGCCGAGCTCCAGGAAGTCGCCGACGAAGTGCGGGAAGGCCTGGAGCGCGACGAGCACATCGGCCAGGTCCGTGACCGCGATCGCGAGGACGGCCGCGAACGGCCACAGCATGCCGCGCCGCTGCTCGGCCGTCGCCCGGCGCCGCCGCACGCCCATGAGCACCAGCCCGAGCACGGTGAACAGAGGGAGGACCCCCTCGTGCATCCCGGACACCGGTGCGGCGAGGAAGTCCAGCGCGCCGACGTGCAGGGGGCTCGCCACGTCCACCTCGCCCGTGTACTCGACGAGCCACGTCACGGTCATCGCCGGCTCGAGCGTGTCGCGGACCACGAGCAGCAGGAGCGGGACCACGACGACCACCCACGCGACGCCGCGGACGACGTGCCGCTCGTACGGGCGCTCGTAGCGACCGTCGGGGTAGTGCGCCAGCACCGCGAGGAGCGTCGCGGGCATCGCGAAGTCGAGCCCCACCAGCAGCGTGTTCGGCACCGTCAGCCACGCGCCGTGCTCCAGGTTCGCGACCGCGACGCACAGCAGCAGGCTCCCGGCGTTCCAGATCGTCCCGACCGTGCCGAAGAGCAGCAGGCGCTGCGCCCCGAGCGACTGCGGCAGCCGCCTCACCGCGATCACCCCGGTCGCGTACGCGATCACCCACGGCAGGAACCACGGCGCGGTCGCCGGCAGCGGCGCGCCGATGGCGATGCCGATCGCGCTCCCGGCCGCGAGGGGCGCGGCGACGCCGCCGGCCCGGATGAGCGCTCGGTCCGAGATCACATGGGTGATCCTCTCCGAAATGGAGTCTCGCGTCGATGGGGCCAGCCGCAGAGAACCCCTGCGGACTTCCGCACCCCGCCGTGCGGTCACCCCCGTTCCGCGGCGCGGGCGCCGAGCCTAGTGTCGGCGCCGTCCGCACCACCGTCGAAAGGAACGCGACATGACGAGCAACCAGAACGGCCGCCTCGGAGCGCTCGCGGGGATCGGGTTCCTCGCGCTGGCCATCCTCGGCACGATCGTCCAGGCCGGCGAGCCGGGCTTCGCGGCGAAGCCCGAGGAGCTGGCGTCCTGGTTCGCCGACGACGCGGACGCCATCCTCGCCGGCTCGAGCCTGTACTTGGTCGCGGGGATCCTCCTCCTGTGGTTCGTCAGCGCGCTGCGCACGCGGATGCAGCGGGCGACCGACGGCGACGAGACGCTCCCGGCCCTCGCCTACGCCGGCGGCGTGGCCGGTGCGACGCTGTGCATCGCGGCGGCGAGCGTCGACGCGATGGGCGCCCTGCGCGCCGACGAGCGCGGCGCGATCGATCCCTCGGTCGCCGCGTCGCTCGCCGACGTCGCGGCGATCCTGTACGGGCTGGCGGCGCCGGCGGCGTTCGCCGCGCTGGTGCTCGCGGTCGCGGTGACCGCGCTGCGCGGCGCCTTCCTCCCGCGCTGGGTGGGGTACGTGAGCATCCCGCTCGGGCTCGCGCTGGCGATCCCGCCGATCAGCTACGTGGCGGTCATCGTCTTCTCGCTGTGGCCCGCGCTCGTCGGCGCGCTGCTCGCGTTCGGCCCGCAGGCCGCGCACGCGCAGGTGACCGCGCCGCGACCCGCCGCCGCCTGAGCTCAGGCGGTGTCCGCCCGCCACGCTCCGGAGCCGTAGTCCTCGAGGCCGGCCCTCGTCTCGCCGGTCCCGAGGGTGGCCATCCCGTGGCGGTACTCGTTGAGGAGCGCGTCGTCCTGGCGCAGCGACCACTGCTCGTAGGAGGAGAGCCGGTCGCTGCGCAGGGCGGCCTGCGGGCGCGCCGCCAGCTCGTGGGCGAGCGCGAGCGCCTCCGGCAGGGCCTCGCCCTTCGGGACGATGCGGTTCGCGAGGCCCATCCGCAGCGCCTCGTCACCGGCCACGGGGCGCCCGGTCAGGATGAGGTCGAGCGCGTGGCTGTGGCCGATCAGCCGCGTCAGGCGAACCGTCCCGCCGTCCATCATCGGGATGCCCCAGCGCCGGCAGTAGACGCCGAACACCGCGTCCTCCGCCGCGACCCGCAGGTCGCACCACGCCGCCAGCTCGAGGCCGCCGGCGACCGCGAGGTGCTCGATCGCGGCGATCACCGGCTTCGAGAGCAGCATCCGGGTGGGGCCGACCGGCCCGTCGCCGTGGGGAGCGACCCGCGTGACGCGCGCGGGGTCGCCGCTCTGCATGGCCTTCAGGTCCGCCCCGGCGCAGAACTTGCCGTGCGCGCCGGTGAGCACCGCGACGGCGAGCGCGTCGTCGGCGTCGAAGCGCTCGAAGGAGTCCACGAGCGCGCGGGCGGTCGGGCGGTCGATCGCGTTCGCGACCTCCGGGCGGTCGATCGTGACGACCACGACCGGACCGTCGGCGTCGTAGTGGACGCTCATCGCGCCGGCACGTCCGTCTCCACGCCGACGGCCCTGCGGCAGAAGGCGACGATCCCGGCCACGATCTCCTCCTCCGGCGCGGGCCCGCCGGCGAGCGGCGACAGCGGGCCGACGAGCGCCTCGGCGATGGCCCCGACCACGGCGGCGGACGTGAGCTCCGCGTGCTGCTCGGGGATGTCGCCGGACTCGATGCCCTGCCGCAACAGCGCGGTCATGCCGTCGCGGTACAGCCGCCGGTACGTGAGCCGCTCGGCGTCGACGAGCGGATCGACCGGCTCGTGGACCAGCGCCCACGCGAGGCGCCGGTGGCGCAGCGCGCTCGTGGCGTAGGTGGAGATCACGGTCTCCAGGCGCTCGGCGAAGTCCGCGGGCTGCGCGGCCGCGGCGCGCATCGCCTCGAGCTCCTCCTCCGCGGCGGAGCGGAAGACCTCCACGAACAGCTCCGCCTTCGAGGGGAAGTGGCGGTAGAGGGCGCCGGTGGCGACGCCCGCCCGCTCGGCGACCGCCACGACCGTCGCCGCCGCGTAGCCGCCCTCGTCGATCAGCGCGGCCGCCGACTGCACGAGCCGCGCGCGCGTCTGCGCGGGCGTCACGCCGGCACCGCCCCGCGCACGACCCGCCCGCCCCGCGAGGGCGCGAGCGTGATGAAGCGGCGGCGCAGGCGCTCGGCCTCCGGGGCGGCCGGCTCGAGGCGCGCATCGGCGAGGACGGTCTGGAGCACCGTCTTCATCTCGAGCTGTGCGAAGCTCGCGCCCAGGCAGCGGCGCACGCCCCCGCCGAACGGCATCCACGTGTAGGTGCCCGGCGGGCGGTCGAGGAAGCGCTCGGGCTCGAAGCGGGCCGGCTGGGGATAGACGTCCTCGCGGCGGTGGATGAGGTAGATCGACGGCGCGACCCAGGTGCCGGCGGGCAGCGGATGACCGCCGATCTCCATCGGCTCGGTGAGCTTGCGCAGGACGGTCGTGATGACCGGCCGCAGGCGCAGCGTCTCCTTCACCACGGCGTCGGCGTACGCGTCGTCCTCGCGCAGGCGCTCGAGCTTGGCGGGATGGCGGAGCAGGCGCTCGAACGCCCACGCAGCGAGGTCGCGGTCGACTCGTGGCCCGCGATGAGCAGCGTCATCAGCTCGTCGTGCAGGTCCTCGTCGCTCAGCGAGGAGCCGTCCTCGGTGCGGGCGAGCAGGAGCATCGAGAGGACGTCGTCGCGCTCGTCGAGGTCCGCGGCGACGCGCCGGCGCCGGATCTCGGAGTTGATCGCGTCGTCGACCGGCCCGAGCAGCCGGCGCACGGAGCGCCAATCGCCGACCCGGTCGCGTCCGGCCACGGACACGAGCAGCATGTGCGCCGCGAGCCACCGCGGAGCGGTCATCCGGTTGAGCATCGTGCGCAGGACGTCGCGCACGTGCGCGAGTCGCGACGGCTCGGCGATCCCGAACACGGCGCGCACGATCACCTCGAGCGTGATGGCCTGCATCCGCGGCCACAGGGGGAAGGGGCGGCCGACGGGCCAGCGGGCCAGCTCGGCGCGCGTGACCTCCGCGATCAGCTCGCGGTACGCATGCACCCGCTCGCCGTGGAACGCGGGCAGCATCAGCTTGCGCTGGGTCATGTGCTCGGGCTCGTCGAGCACGAGGATCGACCGCGGGCCGACGGCGCCTTGGAGGAACACGTTCGTCGCGCCGGTCAGCACGACGGCCGGGTCCGCGGTGAACAGCTGCTTGACGTGGTCGGGGTCGGCGAGGAACACCCACCGCGCCTCGCGCTCCGCGGCACCGGGCCCCTGGACGGCGCGACCCATCAGGTCGAGCGTGAACACGTCGCCGTAGCGCTCGCGGCAGTGCTCGAGGAACCGCGGCTCGCGGAGCAGGAAGCCGGCGGTCTGCGCGGCGCGGGGGAGGGGCGGCCCGGCCGGAAGGGCTCCGTTCGATGTGTGAATCACGATTCACGCACCGTAGCGAACCCGGATTCACATGTCGAGCCCGGCGGCGTCGAGCAGCGCGCGCGCGGCGTCGCGGGCCCGCAGCGCGGGGTGCTCGCCCGGGCGCAGCGCGCCGGCGGTGAGCGCGCCGTCGACGAGCAGCGTGAGCGTGTCGGCCGTGGCCTCGCGCTACTTCGGGGGAAGGGCCTCGAGCTGCTCGGCGAGCAGGTCGCGGAGGCGGCGCTTGTGGCGGCGGACGACGTCGTGCGCCGGGTGAGCCGGGTCCGGGAGCGCGAGGCCGGCGTTGACGAACGCGCAGCCGCGGAAGCCGGGAAGGGCGCAGAGGCCGTCGAGCCCCTCGAAGAGCGCGTCGATGCGGGCGCGGGGGTCGGCGCCCGCCGCCTCCATGACCGCGCGGTAGCGCGCGATGTCGCGCTCGTCGGCCGCCTCGAGCACCGCCCGGACGAGGTCGTCCTTGCCGCGGAAGTTGCCGTACAGCGACGCCTTGGCGACGCCGGCCCGCGCGACGACGGCGTCGACGCCGACGCCGTTGACGCCGTGCGCGTAGAAGAGCTCGCTCGCGGCCTTGACGAGCCGGTCGCGTGCCGACGGCCTCTGCTTGCTGGTAGACAGAACGGTCTGTACGGTACTGGAACCATGCGACAGCTCGAGATCACCGGGGCCCGTGCCGTCGAGTGGCGCGAGTCGCCGGCCCCGGCGCTCCAGGGCGACGGCGAGGCGCTCGTCCGCCCGATCGCCGTCGCGACGTGCGACCTCGACGGCGCGTTCCTCCTCGGCCTGGTTCCCGTCGGGGAGCCGTTCCCGCTCGGCCACGAGACGATCGCCGAGGTCGTCGAGTGCGGCGACGCCGTGACGTCGGTCGCGCCCGGCGACGTCGTCGTCGTGCCGTTCCAGATCTCGTGCGGCGCCTGCGCGACCTGCCGCGCCGGGCAGACCGCCAGCTGCGAGAGCGTCCCGCGCGGCTCCGCGTACGGGATGAAGCCGCTCGGGGGCGACTGGGGCGGGTCGCTGGCCGACCTGCTGCGCGTCCCCTTCGCCGACGCGATGCTCGTCCCGCTGACGGGCGACCTCGACCCGGTGGCCGTCGCCAGCGTCGCCGACAACGTGACCGATGGCTACCGGACGGCGGCCGGGCCGCTCGCGGCGCAGCCGGGCGCCGACGTGCTGGTCGTCGGCGGTCTCGCGCGCAGCGTGGGTCTGTACGCCGCGGCGTGCGCGGTGGCCCTCGACGCCGGGCGAGTGGTCTACGCCGACGCCGACGCGGGCCGCCTCGAGCGCGCCGAGGCCGTCGGGGCCGAGGCGCTGGAGGTCCCGCGCGGCGAGGAGGGCACGCCGGACTGGCCGCGGCGGCTCGGGCGGTTCCCGATCACCGTCGACGCTTCGGGCGGCCACGGCGGCCTGCACGCCGCGATCCGCTCGACGTCGGTCAACGGCACGTGCACAAGCGTGGCCACCTACTTCGAGCCGGTGACGCCGATCCCGCTGCTCGAGATGTACACGCGGGGCTGCACGCTGCACGCGGGGCGCGTGCACGCCCGGGCGCTGATCCCCGAGGTGCTCGCGCTCGTCGCGTCGGGCCGGCTCGACCCGTCCCTCGTCACCAGCGCGGTCGTCGGCTTCGACGACGCGCCCGCGGCTCTGGCAGACCCGCCGACGAAGCTCGTCCTCGTGCCCGATGCCTGACGCCCCGGCGGGGTTCGAGCCCTGGCCGCGGTCGAGCCCGTTCGCCGATCACGCCGGCCCGCTGCTGTTCCGGCGCGACGGGGACCGCCTCACGTTCGGCGTCGTCGTCGAGGAGCGGCACACGAACGCGAGGGGGACGGCGCACGGCGGGATGCTCGCCACGATGGCCGATCTGGTCCTCGGCTACGCGGCCGCGTTCAGCACCGACCCGCCGACGCGGCTGCAGACGGCGGGCCTCAGCATCGACTTCCTCAGCGCGGCGCGGCCGGGCGACTTCGTCACGGCGAGCCCGCAGGTCCTGCGCGTCGGCGGGCGCCTAGCGCACGCCACGGTCACGCTCGAGGTCGAGTCGCGGGTCGTGGCCCGCGCGAGCTGCGTGTCGGTGGTCGACGCCGACGTGCGCTCCGCGTGAGCTCGCTCACGGCGTCAGGTAGCTCTACCGGGGCGCGATCGCCGTGCCGGCGAGCATGCACCTGCCGGACGCGCCGCGGTCGTCGGCGACCATGTAGAGGCTCACCGTGCCGGCGTTCGCGCCGGAGCGGTACTGGATGTCGAGGCTGACGCCAGCCGAGCCGCCCGCCGGCGCCCAGCGGCTGTCGATGCCGCGCACGTCGGCGTCGATGTCGGTGCCGCCCACGGTGATGAACTCGCCCTCGACGCTGTGCGTGCGGATGCCCGTCCATTGGAGCGTGCCGGCGGCATCCGCGTCGGTGTGGCCCAGGAGCTGGACCTGCGGTCGGCCCTCGCGCGTGCTGCACGAGATGCCGATCTTCCACGATCCGACGTCGAAGTAGTCGACCGTGAAGGTGCCCTCGTCCAGCGTCTTCGCGAGGGCGACGACGGTGCCGGGGCCGGGGTCCCCCTTCTCGCCCTTCTCGCCCTGGGGGCCGGTGGGGCCCGCGGGGCCGGCGGGACCGGCCGGCCCGGTCGCGCCGGTGTCGCCCTTCGGGCCGGTCGCACCCGTGTCGCCCTTGTCGCCCTTCGGGCCGGCGGGGCCGGCGGGGCCGGCAGGGCCGATCGCGCCGGGGGCGCCCTTCGGCCCCGTACCGCCGGTGTCGCCCTTGGGGCCGGCGGGCCCGACGGGGCCGATGGGTCCGGCAGGCCCGGCCGCGCCCTTCGGGCCCGTCGCGCCGATGTCGCCCTTGGCACCGGTCTCGCCCCTCGCGCCGGTGTCGCCCTTCGCGCCCGCGTCGCCCTTGGCACCGGTCTCGCCCTTCGCGCCGGCAGGCCCGACCTTGCCGTCGCCGCCCGGCAGGCCGTCGAGGCCGCGCTCGCCCTGCGGCCCCGCGGGGCCCTGCGGTCCGATCGGCCCGGAGCCCGGCTGGCCCGGAGCGCTGTAGGGCAGGAGCCCGCGCTTGAAGTCGACCGCGCGGAGCGAGCCGTTGCGGACGTCCGCGCTCGTGAGCGAGTTGTTCTTGACCTGCGCGCCGGTGATCTTGGTCGCGGCGTAGGCGCTGCCGCCCAGCAGGACGAACAGGCAGATCGTGGAGACGACGTTCGAGTAGGTGAGGCGGTGCATGCCCGCATGGTGCGCGCCACCACGCTCGATCCGCGTCGGGGGATCCCCCCTAACTGGCCCGCAGGGGCGCCGCGGAACCCCCTAATCGGGCGCCCGGACGAGACCGATGATCGGCGCGTCGTGGTCTCGCCCGGTGCGTCCGTCGATGGGCGACGGCGAGTAGAAGAAGAACCACACCTCGAACAGCACGACGACGACCACCACCGTCGTGACGAGGATGATCTCGAGCGCCGAGAGCTGGTTGACGTGCTTCTGCACGTGCGGGCGCTCGCCGCGCATGCTCCGCAGCCAGGGGACGTGCCGGCGGACGCTCGAGGTCCGGCCCGCGACGCGGCCGTAGGCGGCGTCGAGCCGCGCGAGCACCCGCACGAGCGCGTACGTCACGACGCCGAGGGCGACGGCGGCGATGCCGATCCCGAGCATGCTCGGCGGCCCCGAGCCCTGGACGCGCGACCCGATCCACAGCGCGACGAGCGGCCCGCCGGTCCAGATGTTCACGGTCGCGATCGCCATGCCGCACACGAGCGCGAGCCGCCGCAGGCGCAGGCCGCGGCGATCCGAGCCCGGCGGGGAATCGAGCGGTGCGATGAGGCGGGGTCCGGCGTCCGCTCCCATCTGACGACTCTACGCCCGTCGAAGCACCTCACGGAACGGCGGGATTCGGCCGTTGTCGTCCCAGGACGCGCGAACACGCGAACCACGCGCGAGACTCACACCGTGACCGGGGACTTCGAAGCCTGCTACCGCGCCGTCCAGAGCCGCGACGTCCGCTTCGACGGGCAGTTCGTCACCGCCGTCGCGAGCACCGGCATCTACTGCCGCCCGAGCTGCCCCGCGGTCACGCCGCTGCGCCGCAACGTCCGCTTCCTGGCCGACGCCGCGGCGGCGCAGGCGCTCGGCTACCGCGCCTGCCTGCGCTGCCGTCCCGACGCCGCGCCCGGCTCCCCGGCGTGGGACCAGCGGGCGGACCTCGCCGGCCGGTCGATGCGGCTGATCCGCGACGGGGTCGTGGACCGCGAGGGCGTCTCCGGCCTCGCGAAGCGGCTGAGCTACAGCGAGCGCCACCTGCACCGCCAGCTCACGCTCGAGCTGGGGGCGGGGCCGCTTGCGCTGGCGCGGGCCCAGCGCGCCCGCACCGCGCGGATGCTCATCGAGACGACCTCGCTCCCGTTCGCGGAGGTCGCCGAGGCGGCCGGGTTCGGCAGCGTGCGCCAGTTCAACGACACCGTCCGCCGCGTGCTCGGCGCGTCGCCGCGGCACCTCCGGGCGCGCGCCGGCCGCCCCCCGGCGGCGACGGGATGGCTCGTCCTGCGCCTCGCGGTGCGCCCGCCCTTCGACCCCGCAGCGGCGCTCGGCTTCCTCGCCGCCCGCGCGGTCCGTGGGCTCGAGGAGGTCGGCGACGGCACCTACCGGCGCGCGCTGCGCCTGCCGGGCGGCCTCGCGCTGCTCGCGCTCGAACCGCGCCCCGACCACGTCGTGCTGCGCCTCCAGCTCGACGACCTGCGCGACGTCGCGAGCGGCGTCGAGCGCAGCCGCCGCCTGCTCGACCTCGACGCCGACCCGGCGGCGATCGACGCGGTGCTGCGCCGCGACCCGCGGCTGCGGCCGCTCGTCGACGCCGCTCCCGGCCTCCGCGTGCCCGGCCACCCCGACGGCGTCGAGCTGGCGGTGCGCGCGGTGCTCGGCCAGCAGGTCACGGTCGCGGCCGCGCGCGGGCTGTGCGAGCGGCTGGTCCGGCGCCACGGCGAGCCGCTCGCCGCGCCGCTCGGCTCGGTCACCCACGCGTTCCCGACCCTCGACGTGCTCCGCGAGGCCGACTTCCGCGCCCTCGGCATGCCCGGCGCCCGCGCCGACGCGCTGCGCGCGCTGACGACCGCGCTCGCGAAGGGCGACCTCACGCTCGACCCCGGCGCCGACCGGGGCGAAGCCCGCGAGCGCCTGCTCCGCCTCGCGGGCGTCGGCCCGTGGACCGCCTCCTACATCGCGATGCGCGCGCTCCGCGACCCCGACGTCTTCCTGCCGACGGACGCCGGCGTCCGGCGCGGCCTCGCCGCGATCGACGCTCCCGCCGAGGCCGCGAGGAGCTGGCGGCCGTGGCGGTCGTACGGCGTGATGCACCTGTGGGCGGCGCCGGCCGCCGACCTCGCCCGCGCGGCGGCGTGAGCCCTACGGCAGCGGCTTCAGGCCGCCGCCGCGCTGCTTCTCGGTCCGGTACTCGACCTTCTCGCAGTTGCGGAACCGGTACCTGCGCTTCCGCGAGCGGGCGACGTGGTAGATGTCGCGGCCCGGCCCGCAGTTGACCATCCCGCGCCCGTAGTGCACGGAGATCGCGTCGTTGCCCTTGCCGCCGTAGATGACGTTGCGCCCGTGCGAGCCGTAGATGAAGTCCTCGCCCGAGCCGCCGTAGATGCGGTCGACCTGGCTCTTGGGCTGGCCGTTCGGGTCGTAGTCGCCCCACAGCACGTCGGAGGCGCCGAAGCCGCGCAGGACGTCCGAGGTGTGGTGCCCCATCAGCTCGTCGGACTCCTCCGACCCGTCGAGCTGGGTCGTGCCCTCCTTGTCGGCCCGCTTGACGTTCTCGATGTCGATCCGCGGCCACTCGTCGTGCGAGGCGCACGTCACGCAGGGGATGCCGACGATGTGGTCGGCGCGCGCGGCGGCGGTCAGCGCCGCGACCGAGGCGAGGGTGAGGAGCAGGACACCGAGGGAGAGCAGGCGGCGGGGAACGGGCATGTCTTCCATATCGGCGCGAGCGGCGCGGAACTTTCGTCGAGCGGCGGATAGCCTTCGCCGGCGGTGAACCTCGACCTCGTCACGCTCGAGCGAGTGGCGCGCGGCGGGGCGCCGCCAGCGCTCGGCGACGGCGAGCGGGAGCGGATCGCCGCGGCCCGCGCGGTGGTCGACGAGAAGCTCGCGGACGGCACCGCCGCCGTCTACGGGGTCACGACCGGCTTCGGCCAGCTCGCCGACGTCCGCATCCCGATCGAGGAGGCGGCGCGGCTCCAGCTCAACCTTGTCCGCTCGCACGCGGTCGGCAGCGGCGCGCCGCTCGACGAGGAGGTGGTCCGCGGCATGATGCTCGCGCTCGCGGCGTCGCTCTCGCGCGGCCACTCCGGGGTGCGGCCCGCCGTCGTCGAGCTGCTGCTCGCGATGCTCGAGCGCGCCGTCGTCCCGGTCGTCCCCAGCCGCGGCTCGGTCGGCTCCTCAGGGGACCTCGCGCCGCTCGCCCACCTCGCGCTCGTGCTGGTCGGCGAGGGAGAGGCCACGGTCGGTGGCGAGACGCTCGACGGCGCCTCCGCGCTCGCCGGCGCGGGCCTGACGCCGATCGAGCTGACGCCGAAGGAAGGCCTGGCGCTCGTCAACGGGACGCACCTCATGTCCGCCGCCGGGACGCTCGCGGTGCAGGACGCCCGGCGGCTGCTCGAGGCCGCGACCCTCGCCGTCGCGCTGAGCCTGGAGGCGTTCAAGGGCTCGACCGTGCCGTTCGACGAGCGGCTCCACGCCGTGCGCGCCCACCCCGGCCAGACGCGGGTCGCCGCCCGCCTGCGCGAGCTGCTCGACGGGAGCCCGGTCGTCGCGAGCCACGCGGACTGCGGCCGCGTGCAGGACCCGTACACGCTGCGCTGCGCGCCCCAGGTGCTCGGCGCCATCTCCGATGCGCTCGACCACGTCGGCACGGTGATCGAGCGCGAGCTCGCCGCGGTCACCGACAACCCGCTCGTCTTCCCGGACGACGGCGAGATCCTCTCCGGCGGCAACTTCCACGGCCAGCCACTGTCGCTGCCGCTGGACCACCTAGCGCTCGCGCTGACCGAGCTCGCCTCGTTCTCCGAGCGGCGGACCTACGCGCTGCTCTCGCCCTCCTACGCCGGGCTCCCTCCGTTCCTCACGCCGCAGCCCGGCCTCTCCAGCGGGCTGATGATCGCGCAGTACGCCGCCGCCGCTCTCGTCAATGAGTGCCAGACGCTCGCGCACCCGGCGGGCGCCTCCTCGATCCCGACCTCCGCGGGGCAGGAGGACTTCAACGCGATGGGCGCGTGGGCGGCGCTCAAGGCGCGCGCGGTGGTCGAGCACTGCGCCCACGTCATCGCCACGAAGCTCGTGTGCGCCTGTCAGGGG
>DASZDF010000690.1:0-1979 GCA_035942275.1 Solirubrobacteraceae bacterium
GCGTGTGCTGGTCCGACGGCGTCTGGTCCGCGGCGCGCGCCTCCGGCGGGGCGTCCTGCTCGCGTGCCATCGCGCCGAGTCTAGTCACGGCCTCCGCAGATCCGTCGCGCCCCCGCGCGTCTTCCGTCACGTCTGGGCCTCGATCCGTCACCCCCCGCCCCGCAGCATCGGTCGCGTTCCCAACCCCTTCCTCCGGAGGTCCTCCGATGCCGTACCGGCTCTTCGCCCGTCTCCACACCGCCCTCATCGCCGCCTGGCCGAGCGACCGCGAGCGCGGTCAGGGCACCGTCGAGTACGTCGCCCTCATCCTGCTCCTCGCGCTCGTCTTCGCCGCGGTCGTCAAGTTCGGCGCCGGCAAGGACTTCGACATCGGCAAGACGATCGTCGACAAGCTCAAGGACGCGATCGACGGCGTCGGCGACGCCCCCAAGAAGGGCGGCTGACCCTGCGGCGCGGACGGCGGGCGAGAGCAACCCCGTGGCAACCGGCTCCCGCCCGCCGTTCCCCTCCTGTCCACCCACTCCCGACCAGGAGAAGCAGGAGATGCCCAACCGCAAGCACGCCCTCGCCCTCGCCCTCGCCCTCGTCGCCGCCTCGGCTGCGCTTCCGGGCGCCGCCGTGGCTCGCGAGGACGAGGACATCGCCCCGGGCGACGTCGACGCGACCGCGACGGTCTTCGCCGCCGACGGCAGCGCATCGTCGTCGAGCGCCCCGTTCGGGACGAAGGCGTTCGTCGCGCAGCTCGTCGAGAGCGGGGCGCTCGGCGGGTCGTACGTGACCGACCTGTCCGGCGACGCCCGCTCGCCCCTCCGGCGGACGCCCGCCGGCACGCCCGCGTACGACGCGCCCGACGGCGAGCACCGCCTGCTCAGCCGCTCCGGCTTCGCGCGCCCGACGACCGCGCGCTACCGCCGGCTGGCCGTCGAGGGGACGAAGCAGCAGGCGCTCCGCAAGCTGAGCGTCCGCCACTTCACCAACGCCGACGGCGAGCGGGTGGAGGAGCGCGGGTACGCGGTCGACATCGCGACGGGTCGCATGCGCCGCGTCTCGCTGGCCGCGGCACGCGCGCTCTCGCTCGACCCCCGGGGCGGCACGCCGGGCACCGAGTACGTCTACCAGCTGCACGTCCGCCCGTAGAGGAGGGCGTCGGTCATCGCACCGCGAGACCACAAGTCGATGCTCCGGATTCGCGGCCGACGTACGTTCGGCCGCGAACCGGATCGTCGACCCGATCAGCCACGGATGCGCCCCGCAACCCGCCTCGCCGCAGCCACGACCGCGGCAGCCCTCGCCCTCGCAGCAGCCGCCGCGCCTGCGCCCGCCGCGGCCGCCGCGCCGCCGTTGCCCGTTCCGCCAGGCGTCGCCGAGCACACGGTCACGGCCTTCACGATCGACCGAGGCGGCGTCGTCGAGCGCAACGAGCGCGTCGAGACCTGGGTGTCGGCGAACCGCGCGAAGGTCGTCTACACCGACCCCGCCACCGGCGCGACGCTCGGCGCCTGCGCCGGCACACGCCGGATCCTGCGCTGCTTCGACCGCGACCCGGCGCTCGAGGTCGCCCTGGTCGCGCCCGGCGAGCTGTTCGTGCCGTCGTGGGCCGAGGCGGGCCGCACGATCCGCCGCTGGCTCGCGCGAGGCTGGCTCACGCAGACCGCGCTCGTGGATCACCGCGGCATCGCCGGTCGCCGGCTCACGGCGTCGGCGCGCGCCACCGGCAGCCCGGGAGAGACGGAGATCGTCGCCGAGCGCGAGACGCTCTCGCTCCTCTTCCGCGAGACCCACGACGGCACGCTCACCTCGACCGAGGACGTGCTGGTGCGCGAGCGGATCCCCGCGAGCACCGTCGACTTCCGCCTGAACGCGCCCCAGGGCGAGCGCATCCGGAGCCTGTCACTGCGGCGCCGCGCCGCGAAGGGAGCCCGATGAGGGGACGTCGCGCGGCGGCCGCCATCGCCGCCACGGCCGCGCTCGCCGCAGGC
>DASZDF010000691.1:0-5777 GCA_035942275.1 Solirubrobacteraceae bacterium
GGGGCGGCCTGCGCGTCGAGCCCGACACGGTCGAGTTCTGGCAGGGCCGGCCGGACCGGCTCCACGACCGCCTGCGCTTCCGGCGCGAGGAGGGCGGCGCGTGGGTGGTCGAGCGCCTGGCGCCCTAGCCGACCACGCACGCCACGAACGCGAGCACGACCGCCAGCGCGCCGACGGCCGCCGGCGCCGTGCGCCCGGCGCGGCCTGCGCTGTAGATCGCGCCGACACCGAGCACGCACGGCAGCCCGCTCCAGAACACGACGCAGGTGACGAGCGCGAGGGCGGCGAGGAGCCACGCCGCGCGGGCGGGGTCGGCGGCGCCGGGCAGGACGCGGCCGAAGAGGACGGCGGCGAGGAGCGCGCAGACCCCGACGCACACGACGTACGGCCCGGCGCCGCCGTTGTCGCCGTTGCCGGCGAAGTTCGCGAACGCGAGCGCCGCGACGGTGATGACGAGGGCCAGCGCTCCGGCGAGCCGCTCGTCCTGCATGCGATGAAGGGTGGTTGTCATGGCGGCGACGCTACGGCCGGACCGACGCTCCGTCATCGTCCGAACAGGCGATCCGCGTCTCATCCCATCGGCTGAGGAAGCGCGGCGCGCGCGGGTGTACGGTCGCGACCGTGACGCGGCGACAGCTCATCGACGGCGGCGTTCCGCTTCTCCTCGCCGCGGTCGCGATGGGCGAGGTGCTGACGAGCGACACGATCGATGCGCCGTGGCCGGCCGTCGGCCTCTTCGCGCTCGGGACGACGGTGCCGCTGATGTGGCGGCGGCAGGCGCCGCTCCTCGTCCTCGTGATCGTGCTCGCCAGCCTCGCGATCGCCGACGTGGGGTACGGCATCGCCAACGACGTGAGCTCGTCGTTCGCGGGGATCCTCGTCGCCGCGTACGCCGCCGGCGCGTACACGACCCGCCGCGACGGGCGCATCGCGGCGGGGATCATGGGCGCCGTGGTCCTGCTGATGGCGGCCGCGATCGGCGAGGACTTCGTCGGCGACGCCATCTTCATCGGCGGCATCCTCTTCGCCGTCTGGGGCGCGGCGACGGTCGTGCGTAGCCGGCAGGAGCTCGCGACCGCGCTCGCGGCGCGCACGGTCGAGCTCGAGCACGAGCGCGAGGAGAACGCCCGGCTGGCGGTCGCCGAGGAGCGGGCGCGGATCGCGCGCGAGCTGCACGACGTCGTCGCGCACAAGCTCTCGATCATGGTCGTCCAGGCGGGGGCGGAGCGGCGCGCGCTGCGCGACCAGCGGCCGGAGACGAGCGAGGTGCTCGCGACGATCGAGGAGAGCGGGCGGTCGGCGATGGCCGAGATGCGCCGGCTGCTCGGGATGCTGCGCCGCTCCGACGACGAGCTGGCGCTCGCGCCGCAGCCGAGCCTGAGCCGTCTCGGCGACCTCGTCGACGAGGTGCGCGCCGCGGGGATGCCGGTCGACCTGCGGATCGAGGGTGAGCCGCGGCAGGTCGCGCCGGGCGTCGACCTCTCCGCCTACCGCATCGTGCAGGAGGCGCTGACGAACGCGCTCAAGCACGCCGGGCCGGCGCGAGCGCGCGTGACCGTCCGCTACGGCGACACCGAGCTCGACATCGAGATCGCCGACGACGGCGCAGGCGCGACGGAGCCGGCCCCCGCCGGCGGCCACGGCCTCGTCGGGATGCGCGAGCGCGTCGCGCTCTTCGGCGGGGACCTCGCCGCGGGCCGGCGCCGGGGCGGCGGCTACGCGGTCCGCGCGCGCCTGCCGCTGGCCGGGGGCGCGCCGTGATCCGGGTCCTGCTCGCCGACGACCAGGCGCTGGTGCGCGGCGGGCTGCGCAAGATCGTCGACACCGAGGCCGACATGGCCGTCGTCGCCGAGGCGGCCGACGGGCTCCAGGCGGTGGACGCCGCCCGCGCGAGCCGGCCGGACGTCGCCGTCCTCGACATCCGGATGCCGCACCTCGACGGGATCGAGGCGACCCGGCGCATCGTCGCGGCGCTCGCCGACGTCCGCGTCCTGATGCTGACGACCTTCGGACTCGACGACTACGTCTTCGACGCGCTGCGTGCGGGAGCGAGCGGCTTCATGCTCAAGGACGCGCCGCCGGAGGAGCTGCTCGATGCGATCCGCATCGTCGCGAGCGGCTCGGCCCTCCTCGCGCCCGCCGTCACCGGAGCGGTGATCGCCGAGTTCGCGCGGCGCTCGCCCGGCGCGGAGAGGGACGCGCCGCGGCTGGAGGAGCTCACCGAGCGCGAGCGGGAGGTCCTCGTGCTCCTCACTCGCGGACGCTCCAACGCGGAGATCGCCGCCGACCTCGTCGTCAGCGACGCGACGGTGAAGACCCACGTCGCCCACGTCCTCATGAAGCTCGGCGTGCGCGACCGCGTCCAGGCGGTGATCTTCGCCTACGAGGCGGGCCTCGTCGCGCCCGGCGGCGGGACCGGGCGACCTGAGACCGCTTGATTCCGGGTAGTGCGTCGTTTGGTGTCTCTGATGCGCCATTCGCCGCACACCGAACCGCTCCACGTCTGCGCCGACTGCCAGAGGCCGTTCGTCGTGCCGCTGAGCGTCGTCGACCTCGTCGACGGCGACCGCGCGGTCGTCGAGCTGCACTGCACGAACTGCGGGCACACGGTGCTGGGAGTGCACGACGACGCGGCGCTCGAGGCGCTCGACCTCGAGCTCGACGCGACGACCGCCTCCATGCACGAGGCGCTCGAGGTGCTCGTCTACGTCGACGACATGACGCGGATCAAGGCGTTCGCCGACGCGCTCGAGCGCGACCTCATCCTGCCCGAGGACTTCTAGCCGTCTCCGCCGCGGTTGCGGCGGCGCACGACGAACGCGATCGCGCCGACCATCAGGCCGAGCGCGACGACCGCGAGCAGGAGCGTGACGCCGATCGGCTCGTCCTCGGTCGCGCGGCGGATGGCGCGGAAGATGATCGAGGCCCCGAAGAAGACGACGAGCGTCCAGAGCAGGGTGTTCCGGTCCACGGCCGCCAGCCTACGGGTCAATCGACCGGTTGCGTTCGCCCCTCCGGTCCGGAGACACTTGCGGCGTGGCAGCAGATCCTCCTCCCGAGGACGCAGACGCGCGAGGTTCGCGCGCCGCGGCGGCGGAGGGGCTGCAGCTCGCGACCGGGGCGCTGCAAGCGCTCGGCGCGGTCGCGGCGCTGGTCGGCTGGGTGGTGCTCGTCGGCGGCATCCGCATGCACGCGCGGCTGGGGGCGGCCGACATCCCGAACCCCACGCGCACCGTCACCGTGCTGCCGCGCGAGGTGCTCCTCGCCGAGGGTGTGCGCACCCTGGCGCTGCCCCTCGTCATCGGTCTAGTGCTCGGCCTTCTCACGTACCTCGCCGCTTCGCTCGCGGACGCCGAGACGCGCGTCCTCGTCGGCGCGGTGCTCGTCGGCGTTCTGACCGGCGCCGCGGTGACCGCCACGGTCATCGATTCCGCCGGCTGGGGCTGGATGGTGCTCGTGACCGGGGTGCTGCTCGTCCTGGCGGTGCTCGTGCTGCTGACGTCGCCGGGTCCGGCTCTCCTGGGATTCACGGTGACCGCGCTCGTGATCGGCTGGAGCGGCGCTTCGGAGCTGCTGACCGAGCGCGGTTCCCACGACCAGCTCTTCGAGCCCGTCCAGGTCGTGCGCGAGGGGGGTGTCGGCACCACCGGGCTCCTGCTCGCCAAGGGAGCGGATGACGTCACGCTCGTCTGCGTGGGCGAGCTCCGGAGCATCCTCTCCCTGCCTTCGGACGACGTCGTGCGGATGACATTCCAGCCCGCGATCTCCATCGACGAGTACGAGCGGCGCGAGCAACGGGGCGCGGACTGTGTCGTCCGCGACGATGCTCGCCTCGACCCGCCCCGCGAGCGGCGCCGCGAACCCCGCCTCCCGCAGATCGTCATAGCGGCAATTCGGCCGATCATCGAGCGCTTCGGCGGACCGACGCCCGACCTGCCCGATCCTCCGTCCCCGGATCCACCGTTCCCCGATCCACCAGAGCCGCCGGAGCGGGGGCCGAGGTTCGTGCTCGTCGCGCCCGCGACGCGCACCCTCGACGATCACGCACGCTTCCTCTATCCGATCGCGCGGTTCACGCGCGCGGTCACCGGCGTCGCGAGCTTCGTGACCGTCGACCCGTTCCCGCTCACGAGCGGGGAGCGCCGGCCGATCCGGCTCGCCACGAAGGCGTTCGTGGCCGGACCCGGGCAGACCGCGGCCGTCCGCGTCGCGCTGTCGCGCTTCGCGCGCGACGCGATCCGCGGTCGCGGCGGCGTCGAGGTTCGCGTCACCGTCACCGCGCGCGGCCGCCGCGGCAACGCAACGACGCGCCGAGACACGTTCACGCTGGAGGAGGGGTGATGGGGATCGCCATTGGTGTCGCAGCTCTAGTCGTCGTCGGGGCGATCCTCGCGCTGCTCATCGACTGGGTGATCGTCGTGGGTGCAGGCGCGGGTCTGCTCGCGGCGGGGGGCGTCGCGGCGGGCGTGTACGCGATCGCCAGATTCATCCAGTTCCGTTCGTCGGAGGAACAACGCCGCGAGGCCGACCGTGCGGCAGCGGAGCACCATCACGCGCGACAGCTCGTCCAGAGTGAGGAGGAAAGGGCCCGCGAGCGCGAGGGAAGGGCGCGCGAGCGCGCCGACGTGGAGCGACTCGTCGCAGCGCTTCACGACGATCGCGTCGAGGTCCGCCTCAGCGCGATACTCGGCCTCCCGGCAATCTGGGATCACGCCGCCGCCGACCTCCTCGCGGCTCAGGTGCGGCACTGGGCCGCCCCCCGTGACGGCACGGACGTCGTCGGCGCCGACGTCAGGACGGCCCTGGTCGTCCTCGGGCGGCTCGGCACGGCGCCGAATCTCGGGGGTCTGTACCTCCGCGACGTCGTGCTCAAGGACGCGGACTTCAGCGACGCCACGTTCGCCCGCGCGAACCTCGCCGACGCGGTGCTCAGCGGCACCTCATTTGCCAACGCGGATCTGACGGGCGCTGATCTGCGTCGTGCGTCGCTCGCCGGAGCGGACCTGCGCGGCGCGGACCTCTCGGACGCGATGCTGCCGGCTCCCGGCCGATGGCTCGAGCGGGTGCTCGCAGACGACAGGACGACGTGGCCGCGCGAGTTCGGGGATCTCGGCTAGGACCCGAACCGCAGCACGACGCGCGCGATCGTCTGCGCCACCGCGAGCACGTCGTCGACGGGCACCCGCTCGTCGACGGCGTGCGCTCGCTCCAGCCCGCGCGGCCCGAACATCGCCGCGGGGATCCCGCGCGAGGTGAACTGCCACATGTCGCTGCCGTAGGAGACGCCGGTGAACGGCGGCGGCGCGCCCAGCACCTCGGCCGCCTCTGCGCGCACGAGCGTGCAGAACGGATGGTCGGCGGGGGTGGAGCCCGAGGCGAACTGGCCGCCGCTCCACGCGATCTCCGCCTCCGGGCACGCCTCGCGGACGACAGCCTCGAACGCCGCGCGCGCGCCGTCGAGCGTGTCGCCGACGCGCACGCCGACCCGCCCCTCGAACTCGAGGCGGTCGGGCACCTGGCTCGACCAGCGCCCGGCGTTCACGCGCCCGACGAGGAGCGTATAGGGGAGGGGGTGGTCGCGCAGGAGCGGCTCGGCGACGTCGGCGTTCAGCTCCCGCTCGTGCTCGGCGAGCGCGCGGTGGAGGGCGACGTAGCGGTCGATCGCCGACACGCCCTCGAGCCGCACCGCCGCGTGGGCGGAGACGCCGGGGACGACGCCGGTGAACGTGAGCGCGCCCGCCTGCGCGCACGCGATCGCGAATTCCGTCGGCTCGGGG
>DASZDF010000692.1:0-2641 GCA_035942275.1 Solirubrobacteraceae bacterium
GCTCAGCATCGACTCGAGCTGGGAGGACGCCGGCGCCGACGACGCCAACATCGCGTGGACGCGCGAGTTCTGGTCCGCGCTCGAGCCGCTGTCCGGCGGGAGGACGTACTTCAACTTCCCCGGGCAGAACGAGGAGGGCGACGCCGCGCTGCGCGCCAGCTACGGCGCCAACTACGAGCGCCTCGTCGAGCTGAAGACGAAGTGGGACCCGGACAACGTGTTCCACACCGGGCAGAACATCCGCCCGCGAGCGGCGCGCTGAGCCGCGCCGCGCGGCCGCCGGGCCTAGATCAACCCCCTCCGCGCCGCTTCGGCGGCCGCCGCCCCGCGCGTCGGCTGCCGGAGCTTGGTGCGGATGTTCGCGACGTGGCGGTGCACGGTGTGCGGGCTGAGGACGAGCGCCTCCGCGATGCGGGCGTCGTTCAGACCGCCCGCCACGAGCCGCAGCACGTCGAGCTCGCGCGCCGAGAGCCCGCCGTCGGCCTGCGCGTCGCCGTTCGCGTCGGGCACGGGATCGCCGTCGAGGAAGCGCAGGACCAGCTCGACGATCGCGCCCGCCTGGCCCGACCACGGCAGGTGGGTGCGGCCCTCGAGCGGCACGAAGCGGGCGCCGGGCACGAGCGAGGCCAGCTCGCGCCCCAGCTCGAACGGCACCGCGCGGTCGCCGCGGCGGTGGACGACGAGCGCCGGGAGCTCGAGCTTCGCCGCGAGCGGCCGCACGTCGGTCGCGTAGACGAGCTCGAGCAGCTCCGCCGCCATCTCCGGCGTCGCGGACGCGCGCTGGAAGCGCTCGTAGTCCGCCCGCTCCTCCTCCGGCGCGCCGGTCAGGAACACGTCGGTCAGCATCCGCGAGCCGACGCCCCAGTGCGTGCGCACGGCCGCGATCATCAGCCGCTCGACCTCGGCCGGAGCCACCGCCGTGCCGTTCGCGTAGGAGCCCGCGAAGACGATCGCCTCGACCGGGTGGCGCACCGCGTACGCGGTCGCGATGCAGCCCGCGCACGAGATCGCGAGCAGCGCCGGGCGCTCGAGGCCGACCTCCTCGACGATCGCCTCCAGCGCGCCGACCTCGTGCTCGAGCGTGAGCTGCTCGGGCGGCCGGTGGCGGTCCGACAGCCCGGTGCCGAGCCGGTCGTAGCGGACGACCGTGTGCCGGGCGCTCAGCGCCTCGACGAACGCGCGGAAGCCCGCGGACTGCCAGTCGACCTCGAGGTGGCTCACCCACCAGGCGGGCATGACGAGCGGCGGGCCCTCGCCCGTCACCGCGTACGCGATCCGGCCGCCGTCCACGGGGCAGAAGCCGATCCGCTGGTCCATGTGAAGACACTACGGGAGCCCGAGAAGTGGTCCGACGCCGGTGACCTCGAGCGTCGACGCGACCGCGTCGCTCGCGTCGACGAGCGTGAGGTCGCCGCCGGCCGCCTGCAGGCGGTGCGCAGCCCAGACGATCGCGCCGAGGCCGCTCGAGTCGAGGAACGTCGCCTCCGACAGGTCGACGGAGACGTGGCGGCAGCCGATGCCCATCAGCGTCGAGACCTTCGTCCGGAACCGCGGCGCGGTGCCGATGTCGAGCTCGCCGGCGACAGCGAGCGTGCAGGCATCGGTGCTGGTCGGGGTCTCGCGGAGCTCGAGGGTGGCGTGCATGGCGCGCACCACCTGTAATGACGCACGGCCGCCGAAGTTGGTCACACTGCGTCGGTGACCGACCTCAACCCCGCCGTCGAGACCGTCGTCAACCGCTGCCTCGCCGTCCGGGCGGGCGAGGACGTCCTCGTGGTCGCCGATCCCGACCGCGTCGAGCTCGGCCGCGCGCTGCACGAGGGCGCCGTGCGCGCGGGCGGCGACAGCGTGCTCGTCCTGCTCCCGCCGCGGCCCGAGCGCGGGACCGAGCCGCCGCCGACCGTCGCCGCCGCCTTCGCCGCCTGCGACGTCTTCCTCGCGCCGTGCCTCCCGTCGCTGAGCCACACGAAGGCCCGCAACGCGGCGACCGAGCGCGGCGCGCGCGGCGCGACGCTCCCGGGTGCCGACGCCGAGATGTTCGCCCGCCTGATGAGCGCCGACTTCGACCTGATGGTCGCGCGCAGCGCGAAGGTCGCCGCGCTTTTGACCGACGCCGACGAGGCGCGCTTCACGTGCCCGCGCGGCTCCGACGTGCGCTTCGACCTGCGCGGCCGCACCGGGATCGCCGACGACGGCGACCTGACCGCGACCGCCGCGTTCGGGAACCTGCCGTGCGGCGAGGGCTTCATCTCCCCGCAGGGTGGAAGCGGCGTCCTGGTCGCGACGACCGTCGGGCACTTCGGCACGGCCGACCACGAGGTCCGCCTGACGGTCGAGGACGGCCGGCTGTCGCAGGCGTCAGGCGAGCTGGGCGAGGCGCTCGAGCGGCATCTCGTCCGTTACGGCGAGGACGGCCGCCATCTCGCCGAGCTGGGCGTCGGCACGAACGACCGCGCGCGGATGAGCGGCAACCTGCTCGAGGACGAGAAGGTCCTCGGCACGGTCCACGTCGCGTTCGGCGCGAGCGCCGCGATCGGCGGCACGGTCAACGTCCCGGTCCACGAGGACTCGGTCGTCGTCGACCCGACGCTCACCGTCGGCGGGACGACGGTCGTCGAGGCGGGCCGGTTCGTCCTCTGAC
>DASZDF010000693.1:0-1798 GCA_035942275.1 Solirubrobacteraceae bacterium
GCGGAGCGCGAGGCGCGGCGGCGCGACGACGAGCCGGGCAAGCCGCGCAAGGCGAGCCCGTCCGAGCAGGCCGCGCCCGCGCCGCCGCCCGCCGGCGAGCAGGAAGCGGGATGCCTCTACAACCCCGACGACGGCAGCTACATCTGCCCGGTCGAGTGAGGGGCTCGCGGCTCGCGCTCGCCGCGCTCGTCGCGGTGCTGTTGACGGCGCCCTCCACCGCGCTCGCCGACGACGTCACGCATTTCCCGGTCCCGACCGGCGGCGCGTACCCGCTCGGGATCGCGGCGGGCCCCGACGGAGCCCTGTGGTTCACCGAGAACGACGCGGGCCGCGTCGGCCGCATCGCGACCGACGGCGCGGTGACGGAGTTCGTCCTGCCCAGTGCGGGGGCGCGTCCCGTCGAGATCGCCGCCGGTCCCGACGGCGCGCTGTGGGTCGCCCAGGCCGGCGTCGACGCGCTCGTCCGCGTGACGACGGAGGGCAAGGCGGTCGAGCATCCGCTGCCCTCCGGCGCCCCGCCGGTCGCGATCGCCAGCGGCCCCGGCGGCCTCTGGTACACGCGCTTCCGCGCCGCCGACGCCGACGACGGCAGCGCCGTCGGGCGCATGACGGCCGACGGCACAGCGACCGAGTTCGCGCTGCCCGCGGGCACCCGGCCGTCCGGCATCGCGGCCGGCCCCGACGGCAACCTCTGGGTCACCGCGCGCGGGACGAACGAGATCGTCCGCGTCACGCCGTCCGGCGAGACGACCTCCTTCCCGATCCCGACTGCAAACGCCGCTCCCCACGGCATTGCCGCCGGCGGCGACGGCCGGATGTGGTTCACCGAGCGCAACGCCAACCGCGTCGCGAGCATCACCACCACCGGCGAGGTCGCCGAGCTGCCGCTCATCACCGCAGCGAGCGCGCCCGCGGGCATCGCCGCCGGACCAAGCGGGACGCTGTGGCTGACCGCGTTCGACGGCAACTTCGTCGCGCGCGTGACCGCGGACGGGCGCGTCGAGGAGTTCCCGCCGCTCGCGCGCGCGTTCAGCCGCCCGAACCGGATCGCGGCCGGCAGCGACGGCGCGATGTGGTTCACCCAGAGCGGCGCCGACGCCATCGGCCGGATCGCGACCGACGCCGCGCCGGTCCCGCCGCCGCCTCCACCACCGCCTCCGCCGCTCCCGCCCGAGCCCGAGCCGATCCCGCAGCCCGACTACACGCCGCGCTTCTTCAAGCTCTTCGCGTCGCAGGTCCGCCTCACGCGCCGGGGCGCCGCGCGCATCCGCATCGTCTGCCCCGACGACGAGCCCGAGGCGTGCCGCGGGCGCGTGCTGCTCGAGACCGCCGCCGCGGTCTCGACCCGCCTCGGCCGCGGGACGTTCGCGGTCGCCGCCGGCCGCAGCGAGACCGTCGCGGTCCGGCTCAACCGCAAGGCGCGCCGGCGGCTGAAGCGGATGGGCTGGCTGAGCGTCCTCGCGACGGTCACGGGCGTCGACCGCGCGGGCAACGAGAAGGAGCAGGAGACGCGCTTCCGGCTGCTCGCCCCACGCACAGGAAAACGGGGCGCTCGAACACCGAAGAAGTAATCGCCAGCTTTCGGCAACGCCTGCGTTGAAGGGGTTGCCATGCTCCACTGCCTGGTCCCGACGGACCTAGAGGATGAGGTCCTGGAGCCGCTTCGAGCGGCGTTCCCGCCCGGCTGCGGCGCGCGCGTCATCGTCGAGCGCCGCGCCCGCCCGCGCCGCCGTGCCGACGACCGCCGCGGCGACGGCACGAGCGTCTCGCGCGACCGCCGCCGCGTCCGCAACGCGAC
>DASZDF010000694.1:0-2074 GCA_035942275.1 Solirubrobacteraceae bacterium
GTGCTCGTGCGCGCCGCGCACTCGGCGAACATCAAGGAGCGGCGCGACTGCTCGACGGCGCTCTTCGACCCCGACGGCCAGATGGTCATGCAGGCCGAGCACATCCCCGTGCACCTCGGCGCGATGCCCGCCGCCGTGCGCGCGGTGCTCGGGGAGGAGCACTCCGAAGGGACGTCGTGGATCCTCAACGCCCCGTTCGCCGGCGGCACGCACCTCCCCGACATCACGGTGATCACGCCCGTGTTCGCGCCGGACGGCGACCGGCTGCTCGGCTTCGCCGCGAGCCGCGCGCACCACGCCGACGTCGGCGGCCGCATCCCCGGCTCGATGCCCGCCGACTCCACGACGCTCGAGGAGGAGGGCGTCGTCATCGCACCGCAGCGGATGACGCCGCGTCTCGTCGAGGAGCTCTCGGGCGCCATGCGCCAGCCGCAGCAGCGCCGCGCCGACCTGCGGGCGCAGATCGCGGCGAACGAGCTCGGGGCGCGGCGCCTGCGCGAGCTCGCCGAGCGGATGACCCCCGACCGGCTCGCGGAGGCGACCGCCGCGGTGCTCGACTACGCGGAGCGGCGCACCCGCGCGCAACTCGCCGCGATGGACGACGGCGTGCGCGAGGCGACGGACGTCCTCGAGGCGGCGGAGGGCGACCTCGAGCTGCGCCTGCGCGCGGAGGTCCGCGGCGACGAGCTGCTCCTCGACTTCGCGGGCAGCGCCGAGCAGCACCGGGGGAACCTCAACTGCCCGCTCGCGGTCACCGAGTCCGCGTGCCTGTTCGCGCTGCGCGTGCTGACCGACCCGGACATCCCGGCGAGCGCCGGGGCCGCCCGCCCGCTGCACGTCAGCGCCCCGGAGGGCTCGCTGCTCAACGCTCGCTCGCCGGCCGCGGTCGTCGGCGGCAACGTCGAGACGTCGTCGCGGGTGGCCGACCTCGTCCTCGGCGCGTTCGGCCGTGCGCTCGGCCAGGGGACGATGAACAACCTCACCCTGGGCAGCGACGACTTCACCTACTACGCGACGCTCGGCGGCGGGCAGGGCGCCTGCCCGGACGCCGACGGGCCGAGCGGCGTGCACGTCGCGATGAGCAACACGCTGAACACGCCGGTGGAGGCGCTCGAGCTGGAGTTCCCGCTGCGGGTCACCGAGTACGCGCTGCGGCGCGGGTCGGGCGGGGCCGGTGAGCACCGCGGCGGCGACGGCGTCGTGCGCGAGGTCGAGGCGCTCACCGACATGACCTACTCGCTGATCACCGAGCGCCGCCGCCACGCGCCGCCGGGAGCGGACGGCGGGGAGCCGGGCGCGAAGGGGCGCAACCTGCTCGACGGCGAGGAGCTGCCGTCGAAGGCGACGGGCGAGCTGCGCGAGGGCCAGCGGCTGCGGATCGAGACCCCCGGCGGCGGGGGCCACGGGCCCGCTACGTCGCGCTGACGTCCACCCGGCCGGGCCACGGCGCGATCAGCCCCGCGATGTCCTCGCGCTCGGGCAGCGGCTGCTCGTAGCACCAGAACGCGTCCCGGGCGCCGGGGGCCGAGAAGTACGACGCGTCGCCCTTGAACGGGCAGTGCGAGCGGGTCGGGCTCGGGAGCAGCACGTCCATCCGGACGTCCTCGCGCGGCAGGTAGTACCGCACCGGCAGCCCGGCCTCGTGCAGCTCGATCGCGCGGTCGCTCTCGGCGAGGACCACGCCGTCGTGCTCGACGCGGACGTGCTTCGTGCTCCGCCGTGTCTCGATGCGGTGCGCTGAGGTCTGCATGCCCCCGAGGCTACCCGCGACGCCTGCGGGCCTTGCAGCGCCGGAACGTCCGCGCTCGTTCGACGACCCGCCCGTCCAGCGCGTGGACCCGCACGACGACCCTCGTCCGCGCGCGGCCGACCCGGACGAAGAACGGGTCGTCCGCCTGCGCTCCCACCAGCGTCCCGGCGCGCCGTCCGTTGACGAGGAACTCCGTGCGCACGATCGGGACGCCCGGCGGCCCCTTCGCCCTCAGCCTCAGCCGCGAGCCGCGCCGCCTGCAGCGGCGGTTGGAGGGGAGCGGCGTGGCGTCGGCGGCGTCGAACGGCGGGACCTGCGTGAGAA
>DASZDF010000695.1:0-2879 GCA_035942275.1 Solirubrobacteraceae bacterium
CGTCCCGAGCGGCGGCGCGACCGTCCCGAGCGGCGGCGACGACTCCTCCGGCTCCGGCGGCGACGGCGACGGCGGGCGCGGGCGCGGCCGGGGCCGCGGCAGAGGTCGCGGCGGCGGCGACGACGACTGAGCGACCCGCGAAGATGTCGCGGTGGCTCGCACCTACGACGCGATCGTCGTCGGCCTCGGCGCGATGGGCGCGTCGACGACCTACCAGCTCGCGAAGGCCGGCGCGAGCGTCCTCGGCCTCGACCGCCACCACCCGCCGCACGAGCTCGGCTCGAGCCACGGCGAGACCCGCATCACCCGACTGGCGATCGGCGAGGGATCGCAGTACGTCCCGCTCGTCAAGCGCTCGCACGAGCTGTGGAGGGAGATCGAGGCCGAGACCGGCGAGACGCTGCTCACCCAGACCGGGATGCTGCTCATCGGCGCCGACCGCGCCGCCGTCCTCCACGGCGCCGACGACTTCCTCGCCGCCACCATCGCCGCCGCGCAAGAGCACGAGGTCGAGCACGAGGTCCTCACGGCCCGCGACGTCACGGAGCGCTTCGCGCAGTTCGCGCTCAGCGGGACCGAGCGCGGCGCGTACTACGAGCCGGGCGCCGGCCACGTCCGCCCGGAGGCGGCGGTCGCCGCGCAGCTGCGCCTCGCCGAGCGGCACGGCGCGGAGCTCCGCTTCGGCGAGCGCGCAGCCGAGGTGACCAGCGGCCGAGTGCGAACGGATCAAGGCGCCTACGCCGCGGACCACGTGATCCTGAGCGCCGGCCCGTGGATCCCCGAGCTGCTGCCGAGCCTCGACGTGAAGATCCACCGCCAGGTCCAGTACTGGTTCGAGACCACGCCCGACGCGCCCCGCGACGCGCCGATCTTCATCTGGGAGCTCGGCGGCGGACCGGACGACTTCTTCTACGGCTTCCCGCCGAACGGTGGCGCGATCAAGCTGTCATCCGAGGACTACGCGCGGACGACGACGCCCGACGCCTGCGAGCGCGAGGTGAGCGAGGAGGAACGCCAGCGGTTCCATGACCGCTTCGTGGAGGGGCGGCTCAACGGCGTCGGCGAGCGGTGCGTGAAGGCGACGACGTGCCTCTACACCGTCACGCCCGACCGCGGGTTCGTGATCGAGCACAGAGACGACGTCCTGCTCGTCTCGGCGTGCAGCGGCCACGGCTTCAAGCACTCCGCCGCGATCGGCGAAGCGGTCGCGCGGCGCGTCGCTCGTCGCTAGGCGACTTCGGCGCGGTCCGGCTCGTCGCGGCCCGCGAGCCGCTCGCGCCCGCGCTGCACCGCGGCGATGAACTTCGTGAGGTTGACCTCGAGCGTGTTGAGGATCTCGTCGGCGTAGTCCTCGGCGCCGAGACGGATCTCGCGCTCGCGGCCCCGCGCGTCCTCGATGATGTCCTCCGCCGCACGCTCGGCCTGCTTCGTGACCTCCTGCTCGGAGATCAGGCGCTCCTGGCGCTCCCGCGCCTCCTTGACGATCCGCTCCGCCTCGCGCTTGGCCTCGGCGAGCATCTCCTGACGCTCCTTGACGATCCAGCGCGCCTGCTTGATCTCCTCCGGGATCGTGGCGCGCATCTGGTCGAGGATGTCGTAGATCTCCTCCTTGTCCACACGCACCTGATCGGTCATGGGGACCGACTTCGCGTTGTGGACGAGGTCGTCCAGCTTGTCGATGAGAACGAGGACGTCCATGGGTTCACGCTTCGTTTCGGCGGCGCTCAAGCTCTTCCTTCAGGCGACCTGCCACTCCGTCCGGCACGAGACCGTCGATGTGACCCCCGAAGGTGGCGAGCTCCTTGACCCCGCTCGAGCTGAGGAAACTGTACTGAGGACTGGCCATCAGGTAGAGCGTGTCGACCTCGGGGTCCTGCATCCGGTTGAGCTGGTTCATCTCGAACTCGTACTCGAAGTCCGAGATCGCGCGCAGCCCCTTGACGATGCACTTCGCCCCGACCTGGCGCGCGTACTCGACGATCAGCACGTCGAACGGCTCCGCGCGGACGTTGCCGAAGTGGGCCGTCGCGCGGTTGATGAACTCGAGCCGGTCCTCGATCCCGAAGATCGTCTTGCTCTTGCGCACGGACTGGTTGACGACGGCCACGATGACCTCGTCGAACAGCTCCGACGCGCGACCGATCACGTCGACGTGCCCGTTGGTGATCGGGTCGTAGGAGCCTGGGCAGACGGCGATGCGCTTCGCGGCGGGGTTCATGGCACGTGGATGCGGATGAGGGTGTCGCCGTAACGGCGTTCGTCGGTGAGGGGAAGGAGGTCGAGGTCGAGCGGTGCACGGCGATCGCTCTCGGTGACGACGCGCGCATCCTCGGCGAGCACCGGCGCGAGAGCCTCGCCCAACGACCGCCCGAGGTCCGGCGCCAGCCGGTACGGGGGATCGCAGAGCACCAGATCGTATGTCTCGCCGCGCTCGCGTGCTTCGCGCAGCGCCGCGAGGACGTCCGCGCGGCGCACCTCGCCCTCGGCCCCGAGGGCCTCCAGGTTCGTCCGCAGCGCGGCGAGAGCACGGCCGTCGCGCTCCACGAACACGGCCGCCGCCGCGCCGCGCGACAGCGCCTCGAGCCCCAACGCGCCGCTCCCCGCGTAGAGGTCGAGGACCCGCGCGCCGTCGAGCGGCCCGAGGATGCTGAACAGCGCCTCGCGCACGCGGTCGGACGTCGGCCGCGCGCCGGGCGGCGCGTGCAGGCGGCGTCCCTTGTGGCGGCCGGCGATGACGCGCACGGCTCAGCGCAGCTTCGCCAGCGCGCGGCGCAGCGCCTCGTAGTCCTGCGGCCCGAGCTGCTCGGCGAACGACGTCGCGATGCGGTCGATGATCTCGCGGCCGGTCGCGAACACGCGCCGGCCCTTCGGCGTGTAGA
>DASZDF010000696.1:0-3324 GCA_035942275.1 Solirubrobacteraceae bacterium
GGATGAACTCGCCGCGCTCGAGCAGGTCCGCGAACCCGTCCGAGTTGAGCACGACGCTCAGCACGTCCGGCTTGTCGGCCTTGTAGATCTCGACGAGACGCTCGGCGAGCTGCGTGCGCGTCTCGACGAGCCGCTCGCGCAACCGCAGCAGCCGGGCCCTCTCGTCGCGCAGCCGGTCCTGGAGCTGGACCAGCTCCGCGGTCTTGGCGTCGAGGTCGGCCTGGATCCGTTACTGCCGCGCCTCGAGCAGTCCCGCCGTCTGCTCGCCGTCCGCCTCGTCGAGATCTACAAGGCCGACAAGCCGGACGTCCTGAGCGTCGTCCTGAACTCCGACGGCTTCGTGGAGCTGCTCGAGCGCGGCGAGTTCATCCAGCGCATCGCCGAGAACGACCGCGAGATCCTCCTGACCGTCCGCGCCGCGAAGTCGGAGTCGGAGCGCACCGAGGCGGAGCTCGACCGCGTCGAGCGTCGTCAGCAGCAGGTCACGGCGATCGTGCTCAGGCGCCGCAACGAGGTGGCGCAGGTCAAGACCGAGCTGCTCGGCGTGCGGCAGGGCAAGCAGAACGCGCTGGGGAGGGTCCGCCACGAGCGCCACGAGATCGAGGAGGACCTCGAGGCGATGGAGGCCGAGCAGGCGAAGATCACCGCGCGGCTCGCGGGCGTCCCCGCCGGGCCGATCCGCGCCGGCTCGGGCGGCATGATCTGGCCGGTCAACGGTCCCATCACCGGCGTGTTCGGCGAGCCGCGCCCTGGCCACATGCACGCGGGCCTCGACATCGCCGCGCCGGAGGGGACGCCGATCCGCGCCGCGCAGTCCGGCCGCGTCGTCCTGCTCGGCTGGACCGGCGGCTACGGCAACTACACCTGCGTCCAGCACGGCGGCTCGACGAGCTCGTGCTACGCCCACCAGTCCCGCTACGGGACGTCGATGGGCGCGAACGTCAGCCAGGGCCAGGTCATCGGCTACGTCGGGAACACCGGGCACTCGTTCGGCGCGCACCTCCACTTCGAGGTCCGCGTCGGCGGCAGCCCGGTCAACCCGATGGGCTACCTCTAGACCTCGCTCGCCGCCGCGGGTGACAGCGTGATGTCGGAGAACAGGCCGGTCCGCGGCGGCCAGTCGGCGTGCATCTCCGTCGTGTCCACGATGGCCCGCACCTTGCGCTGCTCGTCGACGACCCTGAGGCCGTCGCGGAGATCGAGGCGCATTGTGTGTGGGTCGACGACGTCGGCGACCATCGGGAGGTCGATGCAGAAGGCACGCCGCTGCGCGGTGTCGAGGGCGTGGATGAACGGCTCGTCCCCGCCGCCGTCGTACAGCGTGTAGGCCCAGCGGCCGTCTTCCGTCGTCGCGCGGGTGACGGGGTAGCCGCGCATGTCCTCGTCGGGCTCGCGGGCGTCCACGATCGCGCCGCGCTCGAGGCGACCGGCGTCGAGGTCGAACGAGCGGACGAGGTAGGCGCGGGGATCCCGGCGATCCACGTAGTTGACGACGAACATGCGCCGGCCGTCGGGGGAGAGCGCGTCGAAGCTGAAGTCGCCGCGCAGGGTGATCCGCCGCTTCACGCGCAGCGTGCGCGCGTCGAGAACGAGGAAGCGCGTGCGCCGCAGCGGGAAGTCGCCGTGCTCGCGCGGGCGGATGACGACCATCGTGCGCTCGTTGCCGGAGAGGCCGTCGGCGGTGCCGTCGAGGGCGACGCCGGGGATCGTCAGCGGCTCCCGCAGCCACTTCGACCGCTTGACGCGACCGCTGCCGGTCTCGATCCGGGCGACGAGCGTGGAGCCCGCGCCCGCCGGGAGGGCGACGATCCGCGCGCTGTCGCTCGCGCCGACCACCCCCTCGGGCCCCACGTCGACGTTCCCGACCGGCAGCCCGTCCCCACCGGCGGTGCCCGGTGTCGCGAGGAGGGCGGCCGCCGCCAGCAGCAGCGATCGTCTCATGCCCCGTCTACGCGCCCGGGTCCGGCTGAGGTCCGGCCGCTAGCCTGCCGCGCGTGCTGTCCGAGATCGACGTGCTCGGCCTGGACGTGAAGACGTTCGGCCTCTTCTTCGCGCTGAACTTCCTGGCGTGGGGGGCGATGGCCGCGCGGCGGTTCCGGGAGCTGGGGCGCTCCGAGGACCTCGCCTACGAGATGGTCTTCGCCGCGCTCGGCGGCGGGATCGTCGGGGCGAAGCTCTACTGGGCGGTCGAGAACGGCGAGCTGACGCTGAGCGGGCTGTTCAGCGGGTCGGGGCTGACGTGGTACGGCGGGCTGCTCGGCGGCGCGATCACGGTGATCGCGTGGGCGAAGTGGCGCGGGGTCTTCACGCCGGCGCTGCTCGACATCGCCGGGATCGGGCTGCCGCTCGGGTACGCGATCGGGCGGATCGGCTGCCAGGTGTCGGGCGACGGCGACTACGGCGAGCCGTCGGACCTGCCGTGGGCGATGGCCTATCCGGACGGCGTGGTCCCGACCGACGACGAGGTCCACCCGACGCCGCTCTACGAGGCCGTGTCGATGGGGCTGCTCGCGTGGGCGCTGTGGCGCCTGCGGGACTCCGTGCGGCCGGGCGGCCTGTTCGCGCTGTACCTGGTGTTCGGCGGGATAGAGCGCTTCCTCGTCGAGTTCGTGCGGCGCAACGACGCGGTCGGGCTGGGGCTGACGAGCGCGCAGTTCATCTCGGTCGCGATGACGGCCGCGGGGATCGCGGTGCTCGTCGCGTTCCAGCGGGGGGGCGGGATCAGGCTCGGTCCGACAGCGCCTCGATCGGCGACCGCCTGACGGAGGCGCGCGCGCCGCCGGTCGCCATGGCGACGCAAGCGGCGGCGACGAGGACGAGGGCGACCGAGGCGCCGGCCGCGGTGCCGAGCCGGTCGGAGGCGACGACGCCGAGCGCGCCGCTCCCCGCGGCGATCGCGGCGGCGAGCACGAGGCGCTTCGGCACGGTGGTGGCGGGCGCCGCGGCGACGCCGGGCGCGACGAGCATGGCGAGGACGAGCAGGTTGCCGAGGCCCTGGACCGCCACGACGATCGCGGCGGCGAGCAGGACGAGCAGGGCCGCCTGCGTGCGCGCCGGGCGCAGGCTCGGGAGGGGCGCGAACGCGGTCGCGGTCAGAGGGCGGTGGCCGGCGGCGAGCGCGAGTGGGACCGCCAGGGCCAGCACCGCCGCGGCGACGAGGTCCGCGTCGGTCACGCCGAGGAGGTCGCCGAACAGGAGGTCGCCGAGCGGCGTGTCGCTGTCCAGCGCGAGCAGCGCGCCGAGGCCGAAGAGCGCGGTCACGGTGACGGCGATCGCGACCTCGGATCCGATGCGGAGGTCGCGGGCGGCGAGGGCGACGAGCAC
>DASZDF010000697.1:0-6340 GCA_035942275.1 Solirubrobacteraceae bacterium
GCACGTCCTCGACCTGCACCTCGCGCACCTGGCGGACGAGCTGCCCGCCGCCCTGCAGCAGCTCGAAGACCGTCGGCAGCGTGCGGACGGGGATGCCGCGCTCGCGGCACGCCCGCGCCACCCGCGCGCGCAGCGTGCCCGGCGCCGACGGGATCGCGATGATGACCTCGTCGGGCTTGACGTCCTCGATGACGCGCGGCAGGTCGCCGTCGGTGTTGCCGAGCACCTTCACGCCCTCGACGCGGACGCCGCGCAGCCGCGGGTCGTCGTCGATGAAGCCGACGGGCGCGAGCCCGAGCGACGGGTTGCGCAGGACCTCGGTCAGCACGAGGCGCCCGCCGTTGCCGGCGCCGACGATGAGCACGCCGCGCGCGTCGCGCCGCGGGCGCAGGCCGGCGAGCCGCCGCTCGTGGAACGCGCGCGCCAGCAGGCGCGCCCCGCCGACGAACGACAGCGAGAAGACGAAGAACAGCGCGAGGACGCCGGTCGGCAGCTTCAGGCCGACGTCGCCGCTGCGCAGCGGGTCCTCGACCGGCGACGCCACCGCGACGTACGCGGCGAGCGTGAGCGTCGTGACGATGACCGCCGCGGCGACCGCCTCCATGTCGCGCCACGACGAGTAGCGCCACCACTTCTGGTAGAGCCGGAAGATCGTGAAGGTGACGAGCGAGCCCGCGACGACCGGGAAGATCGTGGCCTCGAACAGGTCGCGGTAGCGGTCGGGCACGCCGCCGAGAGCGTCGAAGCGCAGACGGTAGGCCAGGAAGTATGCGAGGGCGACCAGCACCCCGTCGACCGCGAGCTGCGGGAGCGAATGACGGTGCAGGGGAACGGCCGCGGACCGAATCCGTCGGCGCATCGGAGCAATCCTAGCGGTGGCATCGGCCTCAAACCGGCTGCAAGGCAGCCGATCACCGGGAGGTGCGGCCCCCCGACGTCATCGTCGCATGGCTCCAGAACGACTACGGCCAGCTCGGCCGCCCCGCCGAGGCGATCGCGCACGCGCTCGTCGACGAGGGCCTGGCCCGCCGCGTCGCCTACGTCGAGCCGTTCGTGCCCGGTGACGGGGAGTCGACGCTCGAGCGCCGCGTCGTCCGCGGCCTGGACGTGTACTCCGGCGGCGGCGCGCCGATCGCGCCCGGCGAGCTCGCGCAGGCCGTCATAGGCGCCTCGGGGCTCGAGGACCCGGTCCTCCTCAACTTCGGCGTCGGCGAGGCCAACTGGTCGTTCCTGCACGAGTTCCGCCCGTACTGCGAGCGCGCGGTCCTCGTCACCCACGACAAGCTCGCCGAGTGGGACGCCTTCGCGTCGCGTCGCGACCAGCTCGAGCGCATCCGCCGCGCGCTGATCGGCGCCAGCGACGTCGTCCTCGGCCTCTCCCACGGCTCGATCGACGACGTCCCGGATGCCGAGTACGTCGGCCACGGCTGCGACGACGTCTGGAACCGGCCCGGCGTGGACGACGCCGCGGAGCCCGCCGACCTCGCGGCGATCCCGCACCCGCGCGCGATCTACGTCGGCGCGCTCTCGGTGCGCGTCGAACCCGACGCGCTGCGCGCGCTCGCCCGGTCGGGCGTGAACGTCGTCCTCGTCGGGTTCTCACCGACGCCCGCGATCGCGCACGTGGTCGCTTCGGAGCCGAACGTCCACTTCCTCGGCGCGCGCGCCCCGGACCAGACGCCCGCCTACCTCCTGCACTCGGACGTCGGGATCATCCCCCACACCGACGAGCCGTTCACGTACTCGATGGAGCCGCACAAGGCCTACAACTACGCCTGCGCCGGCCTCCACACCGTGACGCTGAACGTCGCGCACGCGCCGGCGCTCGACGGCTTCCTCACGCAGACCGCGGACGTCGCGGAGTTCGTCGCGGCCGTGCACGCCGCAGGGCGGCTCGACGCGGACGACGTCGCCGCCGCGCGCGAGATCACCTGGGCGTCGGTCGCGGGGAAGATTGTGCGTCAGGCCGCTGAGCCGCTTCGCGCCTCAGCGTTCTGACGCGATCCCGCCGCCCGTCCCCACCGCAGTCGCCGGCGTCGCGACCACGAGGTACTGATAGGCCTCGAGCCGCGCGGCGGTCTCGCGCGGGTCGGCGCCGAGGCGGCCGGCCAGCTCGGCGAGCGCGCGGTAGCGCTCGGGCAGAGCGCCGACGTTGGTGGCGCCGAGCGAGACGGCCTCGAAGCCGGTCTCGCGCAGCATCGCGTCGATCTCCTCGAGCGTGAAGAGGTGGACGTGCGTGCGGTCGAGCAGGCCGGCGTCCGTGTACTCGAAGCGGTCGGCGACGAGCAGCGGGACGACGACCGAGAAGTGCTTGACGTTCGGGATCGAGCAGACGATGCGGCCGAACGGCTTGAGGTAGCGCCGCGCGACGCGCAGCAGGCGGTGCGGGTCGCGCAGGTGCTCGAGGACGTCGCCGAAGATCGCGACGTCGACCGAGCCCTCCTCGAGCGGCAGATCGTCGAGGACGTCGAGGTCCGCGCGGACGACGTCGTCCAGCCGCTCCGCGGCGACCGCCGCGGCGTCGGGGAACAGCTCGACGCCGAGGACCTCCGCGCCCTGGCGCTCCTTGAGGTGCGCGCCGAGCGCGCCGCGGCCGCAGCCGAAGTCGACGATGCGCCGCGCGTGCTCGGGGACGAGCGACGCGAGTTCGGGCCGGACGTGGTCGAAGTAGCCGTCGGCGGCGCCGGCTTCGGCGGTCCGGACGCCTGCCGCGGAGTCGGTACCAGGCACGTCCAACGTGGTCGGCCGCTCGCCGGGCGCCTTGAGAGGCCCCCTTTTCGTCCACTTCCGTCCGCGCGACCACTTCGCGCGCGGGGACGCGCCGACCCAGACCGCATGCCCCCAGCTCGCCGGCGGCTCCTCGTGGCCGCGCTCTCCCTGGCGGCCCTCGCCGCCGCCGCCCCTCTCGCCCATGCCGACGGCCCCCAGCCCGGCCTGAAGGCGGAGTACTTCGACTACACGGACCTCACGGGCAAGCTCGCGGAGCGGATCGACCACGCGGTCGACTTCGACTGGGACCTCGCGGAGCCGGTGCCGGGCGTGGGCGACGACTTCTCCGTGCGCTGGAGCGGCGTGATCACCCCGCCGGCCACCGGCACGTACACGTTCGTGACCCGCTCCGACGACGGCGTGCGCCTGTGGATCGGCGACGACCTCGTCATCGACGACTGGAAGATGCACGCCGCCGCCGAGCGCAGCGGCGAGGTCGACCTCCAGGCGGGGACGGCCTACGACATCAGGCTGGAGTACTTCGACGGCATCCGGCACGCGTCGGTGAAGCTGTCGTGGAAGACGGACGGGATGAAGAAGACGCTCGTGCCGACGTCGGCGCTGGCGACGGGGCGGCCGGAGGAGCCGGGTGGCGAGGACCCCGGCGGCGGGGAGGAGCCCGGTGGCGAAGACCCCGGCGGTGGCGAAGACCCCGGCGGCGGCGGCGAGGAACCGACCGAGGAGAAGCCGGCCGGCGAGGAGCCCGTCGTCCAGATGCCGAAGCCCGGAGGCGTGACCGCGGTCGTCGTTCCGGCCGGCGGCACGTTCGTGCCCGAGGTCGTCCCGCCCTCGCTGCTCCCCGGCGACGCGCCCGCGGTCGTCTCCTACGGCGGGCCGTTCGAGCCTCCGGCGCCGCCGGTCCCCGGCGCGACCTTCAACGCCGAGCCCGAGGCCGGCGCCCAGGTGCTCGTCCGCCGGCCCGCGGACGGCCAGCTCATCCCGCTCGACCGCGGCGCGAGCCTGCCGGTCGGCACGCACGTCGACGCCCGCGCGGGCGGCGTCGACATCCAGACCGCTCCCGCCGACGGAGTCGACCGACCCACGCAGGACGCCCACTTCGAGGGCGGCATGTTCAGGGTCGGCCAGAGCCGGCGGAACGGCAAGGTCGTGACCATCGACCTGCTGCATGGAGAATTTGCGGAGGTGTGCGGGCCGCTCAGCCGCGCCGAGCGCCGCGCGATCCGCCGCCGCGGCGTCGTCGCCCGCGCCGCGGGACGCAAGCGGGTGCTGCGCCGCCTGTGGGGCAAGGGCAAGGGCCGCTTCCGCACGCGCGGCCGCCACGCCGCCGCCACCGTGCGCGGCACGTCGTGGTCGATCGCCGACCGCTGCGACGAGACCTCGGTGCGCGTGCACGAGGGGATCGTCGACGTCGAGGACCTGCTCAGCGGCCGCGTCGTGACGCTGACCGCCGGCGAGCGCTACGCCGCGCGTCCTTAGAGCGCGCGGCGGGACGCCTCCGCGACCTCGCTCACCTGCTCACGGGTGAGCGAGGCGCCCATCGGCAGGGCGAGATGCGTCCGCGCCGCCTCGTCGGTGCCCGGCAGCGGGACGCGCGGCGCCCACGGCGCCATCGCCGGCTGCGCGTGGACCGGCGTGCGGTAGTAGCCGCGCGACTGGATCCCGTCCCGCGCCAGCGCCTCGCTCAGCTCGTCCGGCCGCTCCCGGCGCACGACGTGCAGGTGCCACGCGGCCGTCGCGCCTTCCGCCGTGCGCGGGCCGGCGAGGCCCTCGTCGGCGTACCACGACGCGACCCGCCGCCGGTGGTCGCACCAGCCGTCGAGGTGCGGGAGCAGGACGCCGAGGATCGCCGCCTGCACCTCGTCGAGGCGGCTGTTGTAGCCGACCTCGTCGTACGTGACCTTGTCGCGCGAGCCGTGGAAGCGCAGCGTCCGCACGCGGTCGGCCAGCGCGGCGTCGCGCGCGATCACGGCGCCGCCGTCGCCGAAGGCGCCCAGGTTCTTCGAGGGATAGAACGAGAACGTCGCCAGCGTCCCGAGCGTGCCGGCGCGGCGGCCGTCGGCGGCGATCGCGCCCGCGGCCTGCGCGGCGTCCTCCACCACCGGGACGCCGAGCGCCTCGATCTCGCCCACCGGCGCGACGTTCCCGAACAGGTGCACGGCCACGACCGCCTTCGTCCGCGGCGTCAGCGCCGTCCGGACCGTCTCGGCGGTGACGCAGAACGTCTCCGGGTCCACGTCGCAGAAGACCGGCGTCGCGCCCGTCGGCGGGATCGCCTCCGCGCTCGCGTAGAACGTGAACGACGGCACGACGACCTCGTCCCCCGGCCCGACGCCGAGCGCCCGCAGCGCGATCGTGATCGCCTCCGTCCCGTTGGCCACGCCGACCGCCCGGCCCGCGCCGAGCCAGGCCGCGAAGTCGCGCTCGAAGGCCTCGACCTCGGGCCCGAGCACGAACCGGCCGTCGTCGACGACGCGCTCGACCGCGGCGAGGATCTCCGCCCGCAGCGGGCGCAGCGCGGACTGCGTGTCGAACAGGGGCACGGGCATCGGCGAAAGGGTAGGCCGCTACCCTCGGCCGTCGTGCTCACCGCGACGCTCCTCGTCCTCGCATCCCTGACCGACCCCATCGTCGACTTCGCCGTCGACGTCGTCGACGAGATGGGGCTCGTCGGGATCTTCGTGCTCATGTCGCTCGAAAGCGCGTGCATCCCGATCCCGTCGGAGGCGACGATGCTGTTCGCCGGCTTCAACGTCAGCCGCGGCGAGTACAGCCTGCTCGTGGTCACGCTCGTCGGTTCGGTGGCGAACCTCGTCGGGTCGTGGGTCGCGTACTGGATCGGCTACGCCGGCCGCGTCGACATCCTCGAGAAGCACGGCAAGAAGCTGCACATCAAGCCCTCGTACCTGAAGTGGGCCGACCACTGGTTCGAGAAGCACGGCGACGCGACCGTCCTCGTGACGCGGATGCTCCCGATCGTCCGCACGTTCATCTCGCTGCCCGCGGGTGTCGCGCGGATGCCGTTCTGGCGCTTCAGCGTGCTGACGTTCATCGGCTGCGTGCCGTGGGTCTTCCTCCTGACGTTCATCGGCCAGCAGGTCGGCGACCGCTGGGAGTCGTGGAAGGACTCGCTGCACTACTTCGACTACGCCGTGGCCGCGTGCATCGTGCTCGGCGTGCTGTACCTGATCGTCCGCAACCGGCGGAACCGCGGTGGCGGGACCGAGCCGGCCGCGGATGCGGCCGGCTAGGGCGCTCGCCCTAGGCCTGCTACACGGGCCCGCGGAGCTGCTGCCGGTCTCCTCGAGCGCCCACGCGGCGCTGCTCCTCCAGGACCTCGAGCCCGAGCGGCGCAAGGAGGTCGAGGTCGCGCTGCACGCGGGGACGCTCCTCGCGCTCGGGCCGCCCCGCCCCGCGCCCTGGCTCGTCCTGAGCACCGCGCCGCCCGCGCTCGCCGGCCTCGTCTTCGAGCAGCCGATCGAGCAGCGCCTCGGGACGCGCCGCGGGATCGCCGCCGGCCTGCTCGCCGGAGGGATCGCGATGGCGCTCGCCGATCGGCGGGTGCCGAGCGGCCCGCGCGCGCCCTCCGCGGCCGACGCCCTCGCGCTCGGGC
>DASZDF010000698.1:0-1671 GCA_035942275.1 Solirubrobacteraceae bacterium
GACCGCATCGGCCTGGTGCACCGCCGCGAGGGCTTCCGGGCCCACGAGATGACGGTCAAGCAGGTCGAGGACGCGGCCTCCGCGGGCCTGATCGACCTACACGTCCCCTTCCAGATCCGCGAGGTCAGCGGCGACGGGGCGATCGAGTCGGTCCGCCTCTTCCACTCCGAGACCGAGGAGGAGGTCGAGGTCGACTGCGATGCCGTGCTGCTCCAGCTCGGCTTCAAGACCGCTCTCGGGCCGCTGAAGGAGTGGGGCTTCGAGGTCGAGAAGGGCGCGATCAAGGTCGACTCGCTGTTCCGGACCTCGCTCGACCGCGTCTGGGCGTGCGGCGACATCACGACGTTCGACGGCAAGCTCAAGCTCATCGCGACCGGGTACGCGGAGGCGGCGATCGCGGTGTCGCAGGCCGTCCACCACATCCGCCCGGACACGAAGATCCAGCCGAAGTACTCGACCAACACGGGCGTTCCGGGCGCGGTCGCCGGCCAGCCCTGAGCCCGTCGGAGCACCTCCGCGCCGCCGACCCGGTGTTGGCGGCGCTGCTGGACCGCGTCGGCGAGCCGGACGTCGAGCGCGGCCGCCCGCGCGGCGACCACTACGCCGCGCTCGTGCGGTCCATCGTGGGCCAGCAGCTCTCCGTGCGCGCGGCGCGCGCGATCTACGGGCGGCTGCTCGAGCAGTTCGACGGCACGCCGCCGACGCCGCAGCAGATCCTCGCCCGCGACCCGGAGGAGCTCCGCGCCGCGGTCGGCCTGTCGCGCGCGAAGGCGGCATTCCTGCGCTCGCTCGCCGAGCACGTCGTCGAGGGCTCGCTCGTGCTCGAGCGCCTCGACGAGCTGCCCGACGAGGAGGTGGTGGCCGAGCTCGTCGCGGTGAAGGGCATCGGCGAGTGGAGCGCCCACATGTTCCTCATCTTCCAGCTCCGCCGCCCGGACGTGCTCGCGGTCGGCGACCTCGGCATCCGGCGCGCGGTCGAGCGGGCCTATGGCCTGCGCGACCTGCCGAGCGCCGCCGACCTCGTGAGGCTGGCCGAGCCGTGGCGCCCGTACCGGACGCACGCGTGCCTGGTCCTGTGGCACTCGCTGGACAACGTGCCGGCGGCGGGCTGAGGCCCGCCGCCTCGATCCCGGCTCTACTCGACGAACAGCTCGATCCGCCCGACGCGGACCGTGAGCTCCTCGGCGGGCAGCTGCTCGCCCTCCGACGCCTCCGGGTCACCCGCCGCGGCCTCCGCCTCCGCGCCCGCCTCCTCGGGCGGCGGGAGGAGGTCGATCGGGACGAACGTCACCCGGAGCTGGTCGACCCGCTCCCCCTGCGCCTCGAGCCGCTGCACCACGTCGGTGATGTCGTAGAAGTGCGCGGCGCGCCCGTGGTGATGGCCCTCGTGGCCGGCATGCTCCACGTGCGCGAGGCCGAAGGTCGACAGCGTGCCGATCATGCGGTCGCTCGGGTGGGCGGGGTCGCCGTCCGGCTCGCCGAGGTAGACGGCGAGGTTCGCCCCGCCGTGTCCCTCGAGGTCACCGAGCGCGAGCTGCAGCCGCCCGCCCGCCGCGGCCTCGGTGGGGCTCGTGGACTCCTCGGCGCCGGGCGCGGGCTCCAGCGTCGCGCTCGCCCCCTCGGGGCCGACGTCGACCGGCCCCGCCACGGCCAGCGTCCGCGGCGCTCCGC
>DASZDF010000699.1:0-5114 GCA_035942275.1 Solirubrobacteraceae bacterium
GGCCGCGAGCGTCGTGCGCAGCGGCTTCGGGGTGCCGGCGCGGCGCAGCCGGAGCGACCGCGTCGTGCAGCGCGAGCCGGCGCACGCCTTCACGCGCCAGGTGCCGGCGCCGAGCCGCTTGGGCGTGACGAGCAGGTCCGCGGCGCCGGGGCCCGAGGGCGTGAGGACGAAGCTCGCGACCCGGCGGCCGCGGCGGTCGATCAGGGGCGACGGGCGCTGGACGAGCGGCGGCGGCGGGAGGACCTGGATCTGCTTCGGCGGGTCGACGGGCGGCGTGACGGGCCCGGGCGGGGGCGGCGGCGCGGGAGGCGGGTCCTCGGTCGCCGTCCCGGGACCGGGCGGCGGCGTGGAGCCGCTCTGCGTCGCCTGCGCCGGGCGCACGGACACCGGCGCGCTCGTGGTCTCGCGGCCGGCGGCGTCGGTGACCCGGACCGCGAGCGTCTCGCCCTGCGCCGGGAAGGAGAAGCGCTCGCCGAGCGCGATCGGGTCGCGGACCTCGCCGTCGTGGACGAGGTCGACGGCGGCGATGCCCGCGCCGGTGTCCGCGCCGCCCGCGACGCAGTCGTAGGCGCCGTCGACGATCGGGCCGCAGTCGAGCGTCGCGACGGGCGCGAAGAGGTCGATCAGCAGCGGCGCGGAGGCGGTCCAGTCCGACGCCGTGCCGGCGCCGTTGACCGCGCGGCCGGCGACCTGGTGCTCGCCCTCGGTCGCCACCGCGGTCGCCGTGAGCGCGTCGAACGGCGTGCCGGCGTCGACGCGCAGCAGCCGCGCCGCCACGCCGGACTCCGGGTCGCTCGCGGTGACCGTGCACGCGGCGGGCTCGGTCTGCCAGCCGTCGGGACAGGAGAGCGAGGCGTCCGGCGGCGTCGCGTCGGCGCGCGCCACGGCGTCGACGGTTCGCGTCCGCCCCGCGACGTCGCGGGCCGTCGCGGTCACGGTGTGCGCGCCGTGGCCGACCGTGACCTGCGACCCGGACGGGCCGGTCCGGGCGTCGCCGCCGTCCACCGTCCACGTCAGCCCGTCGAGGCCCGAGGCGCCGTCGGAGGCGGTGACGGTGCACGTCGCGCTGTCCGCGGTCCAGCCGCTCGGGCAGTCGAGGGCGACCGCCGGGTCGACCGCGTCGAGCCAGGCGGCGTCCGACCCGGTGCCGGAGCGCCCGGCGGCGTCGATCGCGGTCACGGTCGCCGTGTGCTGCCCGTGCGTGGTGACGGAGAACGACGTCCCGGAGAGCACCGCCGGCGTCCCGCTCCCGAGCCGCCACGTGACCGCCGCCACCGGGTGCGCTCCCGGCGTGACGGCGACGTCGCACGCGATCGCGGTGTGCCAGCCGTCGGGGCAGCTCACGACGACGGTGGGCACGCTGGGCTGCAGGCGGACGGTCGCGGTCGCGGCCTCCGAGACGTTGCCGGCGGCGTCGCGCGACCGCGCGCTGACCGCGGTCTCCCCCACCTTCGCGATCGTGATGGTGTGCTCGCCGCCCGCCGCCGGCACGGTCGTCGCCGGCTCGCCGTCGAGCGTGACCTCGAAGGTCTCGCCCTCGGTCGAACGGACGCGGCAGGTGGCGGTCTCGTCGACGACCGTCTCCGACGGGCAGTCGAGCGTGGTCACCGGCGCGACCGCGTCGACACGGACCGGGTCCGCCCGCCACGCCGACCAGTTGCCGGCGGCGTCCCGGACGCGGGTGGAGAGCACGTCGCCGTCCTCCACCGTCGCCGTCTGGGTCGTCTGGAGCGGGCCGTCGTCGACCCGCCACGCGAAGGCGTCGACCGCGGACTCGCCGTCGGTGCCGCTCAGCGTCACCGTGTAGGGCTGGTTGCTCAGCGCGGTGGCGTTGCGGCGCGGCGTCGTGTCCGCCGGCGGGGTGCCGTCCACCGCCGTCCCGTCGCAGGCCTCGGTGAAGCCGGCGGTGCAGGTCGCCAGGTGGGCGGAGCGGTAGACGTTCCACTTGCGGTCGAGGTAGGAGTCGAACGCCGGCGCCGGGTTGAAGTAGTCGTCGCCGCCGCAGTCGAACGTCTCGTTGAGGGTCCCGGCCATCTTCGGGCACGGGTAGGTGGGCGCCGCGGTCGGGCCGCCGTCCGGGTAGCACATGACGTCGTAGCGGTCGTTGCAGTGGCCGTTGCCCGTCGTGTGCGGCGCGCTCTGCTGCACGGCGCCCAGGTTGTGCGTGATCTCGTGGAGCATCACGCTCGGCCACGCGTACCCGTTCGCCTGCGGGGTCTGCGGCCCGAAGACCGCCGCCTCCAGCCGCCCGCGGTCGTGCGACTGCGCGGTCGCGCTGTCGTCCTCGTACGACCACGCGGTGCCGGCGACGCCGTTCGTGCCGTAGAACGCGTCCGCGTAGACGACCCAGTTCCTCGGCCCGGGCTGCGCCGGCTCGACGATCGCCTCGAGGTCGGCGGCGGTGAGGACGAACCGCGGCCGCCCGTCGACGACGTACTCGGAGCGGTCCCTCGGCAGGCGGACGACCTGGACGTCGACGTAGTCGGCCCCGCAGCTCGTCCCCATGTCCCAGCGCAGCGTCTTGCGCCCGCCCGACTGCTGGGCGACGAAGCGGTTGATCAGCGAGACGCTGGCCTGGAGGCGGTCCTTGAACTCGGCGAAGCGGTTCGGCTGGTCGGCGGCGTAGGCGTAGATGAGCTTGAGCTGCGGCGTCGACGGCGCGAATCGCTCGTTGACGGTGCCGTCCACGGTCGTCTCGCTGCCGCACCACGTCTCGGGCAGACCCGTGGCGGCCTGCGGCGTTATCGCCTCGGTGCCCGCGATCTCGGCGCGCGCGACCGGCTCGGTGACGAGCGAGTCCGGCAGCGCGGCGCGCGGGTCGCCGTGGGACTCGAGCTCGTGCGCGGCGGCGCTGCCGCTCAGGGCGGCGAAGAGCAGCGCGAGGCTGAGGACGCGAAGGACCACCTTCTGGATTTCGGCCGCGGGGCGCGCCGCCTTTAAGCGCGCGCGTGAGGTTTGCCGCGAACGCGTGTCTGAACTCGCGGACGCGTTTCGCCGATAGATCCTCAGAACCCGTGGCAGCTCTCCTCTCCTCCACCCTCCTGCGCACCCAGACCGACCGGCGGCTCGTCGCTCTGGCCGCTCAGGGGTCCGAGCCGGCGTTCGAGGCGCTCGTCGAGCGCTACCGCCGGCCGCTGCAGAGCTACTGCCGCCGGATGCTGCTGCCCGCCGAGGCGGCCGAGGACGTCGTCCAGCAGGCGTTCCTCAGCACCTGGCAGGCGCTGCGGGCGGGGACCGAGGTGCGCGAGGCCCGCGCCTGGCTGTACCGGGTGACGCACAACGCCGCCGTGAACGCGCTGAGGAAGTCGGGCTACGACCACGACCAGCTCGACGACGCGCTGCGGGGGGCCGACGCGCCCGACGAGGACCTCGAGCGGCGGATCGCCGTGCGGCGCACGCTCGCCGGCCTCGCCGCGCTGCCTGAGCTCCAGCGCGAGGCGCTGCTGCGGACCGCCGTCGAGGGCCAGAGCCACGAGCACGTCGCACGAGCGCTCGGCCTGACCGACGGCGCGGTGCGCGGGCTCGTCTACCGGGCGCGGGCGACGCTGCGCACGGCCGCGACGGCGCTCACCCCGGCGCCGGTCGCGCAGTGGGCGGCATCGGCGGGCGGCGGCGGGAACGTGAACGCGCCGCTCGCGGAGCGGCTCACCGAGATCGTCGCGGGCGGCGGGACCGCGGGCGCCGGCGCGCTGCTCGTCAAGGGCGGCGCGACGCTGCTCACCGCGGGCGCGCTGGCCGGCGGGGCGGTGGTCGTCGAGAACGAGCGCAGCGGCGCGCGCGAGGCGCGTGACCGGGCCGAGCAGCAGGACGGCGCCGGCGGATCCGGCGCCCCGCCCGTCGACGCGGTGCTCGCGGCGTCCGGCGACGGACCCGGCTCCACCCTCGGCTCGCTCCGTTCCGGGGCGGAGAGCGGCCGCGGCGGGAGCAGTGGGAGCAGCGGGAGCGGAGAGCGCGGCGGAGGCGACCGCGACGACGACAGCTCCGGGCCCGGGAGCGGGACGGGCGGGAGCGGGACGAGCGGCGGCAGCGACAACTCCGGCCCCGGCTCGACGTCGAGCGGCTCCGGGTCGAGCGGCGGCGGCGACAACTCCGGCTCCGGCTCCAGCTCGAGCGGCTCCGGGTCGAGCGGCTCGGGGTCGAGCGGCTCCGGCGACGAGGATGACGACGATAACTCCGGCTCAGGCTCCAGCTCGAGCGGCTCCGGATCGAGCGGCTCCGGCGGCGACGGCGACAACTCCGGTTCCGGCTCGAGCTCCAGCGGCTCGGGGTCGAGCGGCTCGGGCGAGGACTCCTCCGGCTCCGGCACGAGCGGCTCGGGCGACTCCTCCGGCTCCGGCTCCGGCGGCGACTCGTCGGGCTCCGGCTCGAGCGGCTCCGGCGAAACCATCGTCGAGGACGCCTCCGGCTCCGGCACGAGCGGCTCCGGCGACACCGCCGTCGACGACTCGTCCGGCTCCGGCTCCGGCTCGAGCGGCTCCGGCGACGGCGACTCCTCCGGCTCCGGCTCCTCCGGCTCCGGTTCGCGAAGCGGCTCGGGTTCCGGCGACGAAGAGCGGCTGACGAGCGACGGCAGTTAGGCCGCGCCCAGCTTCTGCTCGAGCCTCTCGAGGTGCGATCGGATCTCGGCCGGCAGGTCGTCTCCGAACTTCTCGAGGTGCTCGCGGACCTGCGGCAGCTCCGCCTTCACGGCCTCCTCGTCGACCGCGAGCAGCGCCTGGACTTCCTCGGCGGAGATCGACAGGCCCTCGACGTCGAGGTCGTTCGGCGCCGGCACGAGGCCGATCGGCGTCTCGGTGACCTCGCCCTCGCCGTCGCAGCGGCGGAACACCCACTCGAGCACGCGCGAGTTCTCTCCGAACCCGGGCCAGAGGAACTTGCCGTCCTCGTCCTTGCGGAACCAGTTGACGTAGAAGACCTTCGGGAGCTTCGCGCCCTCGCGCCGTCCGACGTCCAGCCAGTGCTGGAAGTAGTCGGCCATGTTGTAGCCGCAGAACGGCAGCATCGCGAACGGGTCGAAGCGCAGCTGGCCGACGGCGCCGAACGCCGCGGCGGTCTGCTCCGAGCTCATCGTCGCGCCGAGGAACACGCCGTGCTCCCAGTCGAACGCCTCGCGC
>DASZDF010000700.1:0-3118 GCA_035942275.1 Solirubrobacteraceae bacterium
GAGCGAGGCGCCGCCGGTGGTGGCGGAGCGGCCGCCGGTGGCAGAGGAGCCGCGCGTGGTGGAGCGGCCGCGTCGGGTCGAGCCGCGGCGGGAGCGGAGGCGTCGGCGGGGGAGCGCCCGCCGTCGACGCACCAGACCAGCCGCTCGTCGCCGAAGCCGGGTGGAGAGCGCGCCGTCTCCTCCGCCACGGACGACGCGTGACTTGCCGGCGCCGAGCATCCCGAGGAGCGGCGGCTGGGGCGCGGGGTCGGAGTTCGGGTTCGAGTGACCGCCGCCGCTCAGCGGTAGCCGGTCGCGTCGGGCGGGAGGCCGGGGTCCTGGACCTCGACCATGTAGCGCCAGCAGTCGGGCTGCGAGCCGTCGACGTCGGTGAAGCCGTACTCGCGGGCGAGGCCTCCCGACGAGAACGACCCTCCGTTGCGCGCGTCGACGTCGGGATCGGCGGCGAGCGCCGCGACCGCGCGGCCCACGAACCGCGGCGACTCGGAGATCGCCGCGAAGTGCGGGTTGCCGCCGGACGCCTCGCGCCAGTTCTCCTCCGTCACGCTGTAGTGCTCGAGCATCATCTCCGAGCGCATCCAGCCCGGGGTGAGCGCGACCGCCGTGCACCCGTGCGGCGCGAGCTCGGCGCCCTGCGCGAACGCCAGCCGGATCACCGACGTCTTCGCGAGGTCGTAGAACGTCGAGAGGCGGTAGGTGCGCGCGTTGTACTCCGCGGTCCCGTCGGTCATCTCGACGACGAGCCCGCCGGGGCGCCGGATCATCAGCGGCAGAGCGAAGTGGCTCGTGACGAGGTGCGTCTCGATCGCGAGGCGCAGCATCCGCAGGCCGCGGTCGAGGTCGTGCTCCCAGATCGGCGTGTTCCACTGCGCGAGCAGCTCGCCGCCCCAGATGTCGTTGACCAGGACGTCCAGACGGCCCTGCTCCGTGGAGATGCGCCCCACCAGCGCCGCGACCTGCTCGCGCTCGAGGTGGTCGACCTCGACCGCGATCCCCACGCCGCCCGCGGCATCCACCAGCGACACCGTCTCCTCGATGGTCTCCGGCCGGTCGTACTCCGACCGCCGCGCGCGGGTCGTGCGCCCGGTGCAGTAGACGGTCGCGCCCGCCTCGCCCAGCGCGACGGCCACGCCGCGTCCGGCGCCGCGCGTCGCGCCCGCCACCAACGCGACCTTGCCTGCCACAGAACCACTCATCGGAGCCTCCACCTCGGAGTCGACTGCACCACGACCGCCAACACGACGAGCGCGCCGCCCAGCAACTGCACCGGCCCGAGCGACTCGCCGAACGCCAGCCACGCCAGCACCACGGTCGTGACCGGTTCCGCCGTCGACAGGATCGCCGCCGCCGTCGGCCCGACGCGCCGCAGCCCGGCGAAGAAGAGCGTGATCGCGCCGACCGTCGACACCGCCGCGATCGCGCCGAGCCAGCCGAAGCCGGCCGCGCTCACGTCGCCGAGCCGCAGCCACCCGCCGAGAACGCCCGCCAGCGTGAGCGTCACCGCCGCGCCCGTGCACACGAGCGCGCTCAACACCAGCGCCGGGACGCGCGACGAGATCCCCGACGACGACAGGATGTAGACGCTGTAGATCACCGCGGCGGCCACGCCGAGCGCGGCGCCCAAAGCGTCGAGCTCCCCGGCGCCCGCTCCCGCCAGGACGAGGACCAGCCCGCCGGACGCCAACAGCAGGGCAACGGCCGTCCGCACGCTCGCCCGCTCGCGCCCCAACACGATCGCCGCCACCGCCACCATCGCCGGGAAGGTGTAGAGGAGCAGCGAGAGCAGCGACGCGTCGAGGCGGTCGAGCGCCGCGAAGTACGCCCCCGCCTGCGCGCTGTAGCCCAGGCCGCCGAGCGCGAGCGCGATCCCCACGTCGCGCCGCGAGACCGAGCGCATGCCACGCAGCGCCCCCGCACAAGCGAGCACGACCCAGAACAGCAGAGCCGCCAGCACGAACCGCACCGAGAGCAGCGTCCCCACCGTCGCGCCCTCGTCGTACGCGAGCTTCCCGAAGATCCCCATCGCGCCGAACGCGGCCGCGGATGCGAGGCACAGGACGGCGCCGAGAGGCAACGGACGCTAGGAGCCGGCTCGGTCCAGCGCGTCCTTCTTGTGCCCGATGTCCTCGAGCTGGTCGTCGATCCAGTCGCCGGGGTCGCGCGCGGTGACGATCTTCTGCAGCCCGCGCATCCGCCGCGCGCGCTCCTCGGGCGACATCGTCAGCGCCGCGTGGATCGAGTCCGCCGTCTCCTGGATGTCGAACGGGTTGACGCTCAGCGCGAACTCCCCGAGCTCCTCGTGCGCGCCGGTGTTCTCGCTCAGGATCGAGACGCCGTCCTGCTCGTTCACCAGCGGCCCCTCCTTCGCGACGAGGTTCATCCCGTCGAACATCGCGTTGACGAGCAGCACGTCGTAGTGCTTGTAGGAGGCCATCGCCTCCTCGAGGTCGTCGCGCAGCTTGAGCTGGATCGGCATCCAGTCGGGCGTCCCGTGGTTGTGGTTGACCACGGCGACCAGCGCCTCGATGCGCTCGAGGTACTCGGCGTACTCCGGCACGTCGGTTCGCGACGGCATGAGCTGCGCCACGAAGGTGACCCGCTCGCGGAACTCGGGGTGCTGGTCGAGGAACAGGTCGAACGCGGTGAACCCGCGCAGCACGTTCTTCGACAGGTCGGCGCGGTCGACGCGCAGGATCAGGTGGTCGCGCCGGCGGCGGAGGATCTCGGGCTCGTACTCGTGCACCTCGGGCCGCTGCGCCTTGCGGTAGAAGCTGTCGGCCGAGATCGGCAGCGGGTACGCGCGCACCCACACCTCGCGACCCTCGAACGACACGACACCGGCGTCCTCGTCCACCGGCAGGTCGAACAGCTCGCGGCAGCAGAGCAGGAAGTTGCGCCGGTACGCGCGGGTGTGGAAGCCGACGATGTCGTTCGAGAGCAGGCCCTCGAAGATCTCCTCGCGCATGTCGCGTGGGAGCACGCGCCACGCGTCCGGCTGCGTCCACGGGATGTGGATGAAGTGGGGGAGGAAGACCTCGGGCCGCGCCTGGCGGATCACCCGCGGGGCGGTGTAGAGGTGGTAGTCGTGGAGCATCACCACGGCGTCGCCCGCCTGCTC
>DASZDF010000701.1:0-3666 GCA_035942275.1 Solirubrobacteraceae bacterium
GCCCTCGCGCCGGTCGGGCAGCTGCTCGAGAAGCGCGTCCGGATAGGGCTGGAGCCACGCGACCTCGCCGCTCGCGCTCGGCCGCCGCGGGCGCTTGTCGAGCGCGTCGAGGCAGGCGTTCGTCGCGATCCGGTACAGCCAGGCGCGGAGCGACGCGCGGCCCTCGTACGTCTCGCGCCGGCGCCACGCGCGCAGGAACGCCTCCTGGACGAGGTCCTCGGCCTCCTCGAAGGATCCGAGCAGGCGGTAGCAGTGGACGTGCAGCTCGCGGCGGTGCGGTTCGACGCGGGCGCCGAAGGTCTGCTCGTCGAGCGGCTGGAGGTCGGGGGTGTTGGAGCTCATGGTGCGTGTGACGGCCGGCGGCCCGAAAGCTCATCACCCGGCGTCACGGGTCATCGGATCGGCCGGCTACTCGCGCGTGCTCCGGCGCGTACACCGCGACCGGCCGGCTCTTGCCCTTGAGCGCGACGCCGGGTCGTTCCGCGAGCGGCACGCTCGAGTCCTGCAGCAGCTCCCTCGTGCGCTCGGTGAGGAGCACGGTGTCGCCGGTCTGCCGCGTCGCGGCCTCGACGCGCGCGGCGACGTTGACCGCGTCGCCGATCACGCTGAACTCGAACCGTCCCGCGCCGCCGACGTTGCCGGCGACGACGACCCCGGAGTCGAGCCCGACGCCGATCTCGAGCTCGCCACGGAGGTCGGCCCGGACCGCCTGCTCGATCTCCCGCGCCGCGGCGAGCGCCTGATCGGCGTGGTCCTCGCAGCGCCGTGGAGCGCCGAACACGGCGAGGAGCCCGTCGCCGACGAACTTGTCGACGTGCCCCTTGTGCGCGTGGACGATCGGCACCGCGCGCTCGAAGAGCCGGTTGATCGTCGTGACGACCTCCCGCGCGGACGCGCGCTCCGCGTAGCCGGTGAAGTCGCGCACGTCGATGAACATGAGCGTGACCTCCACCTCCTCGCCGTCGAGCTTCGTGCCCTCGCTGAGGATGTGCTCCGCCACCTCCGGGTCGACGTAGGTGCCGAAGGTCTCGCGGATCCGCTCGCGCTCGCGCAGGCCCGCGACCATCCGGTTGAAGCCGGCCTGGAGGGACCCGATCTCGCCGCCGTCGTCGACGACGACCTCCTCGTCCAGCGACCCCTCCTCGACGCGCTCCACGGCCGCGCGGAGGCGCTCGACCGGCTCGGAGATCGACCGCGCGGCCGCGGCGATCAGGACGCCGCCGGCGAAGAGCCCGGCGACGACGAGGAACAGCACCGCGCCGACGAGGTCGTCCCCGCGCTCGTCGCCCCTGCCGAGGAACGCGACCGCGATGGCGACGAGGGCGACGCCGGAACCGAGCGCCCACGAGACGAGCAGGCGCGGCCGCGTCCCGACGATCGGCTCGGCGTTCCCGTGCGGCGGCAGCGCGCCGGCGAACGCGAGCGCGAACACGCGCCGCAGGCTGCGCTCCGCCAGGAGGTACGTCGCGGCCGCCGTCGTGAGCCCGGCGAGCTGGATGCCGAGCACGACGCCCGCGACGTAGATCACGGGGTGGTGGGTGGCGGTCACGACGCCGAAGACCACCGACGCCAGCAGCCACCCGGCCGCGGAGAGGGCGGCCGCCTGCCGCGGCAGCCCCAGCACCAGCGCACGTTCCTCGCGGGTGGGCGGTCTGCCCGCCTCGAGCCACTCCGCCACCGCGCGGATGCGAGGTCGCGCGATCCGGTTCCCCACCAGCGCGGCGAGCGCGACGTAGATCGGCGCCAGTCCGAGCTGGGCCCACTCGTCGTGCGGCGGCGGAGGCTGCGGCGGCGAGACGACCGTCAGGTACACGAACGCGATCGTCGCGCCGACCAGGTTCGCGGCGAGAGCGCGGCGACGCAGCGTCCCGAACACGTCCCGTGGCGGAGGAGGCTCGGCGGGAGCGGTCGACATGGCGCGACGCATTGTCCCGCGCGCGCTGCGTGATGTTGGTCACGGGAAGCGAGGCGCCCTCGCAACTGATACCCCCTAGGGGTATGCTCGACGCCGCATCCCCAGCCCACCACCACCTCTTCCAAGGAGAACCCGATGCCCTCCGCACATCCGCGGCGCTGGTCGGCCCTTGCCGTCATCGCGCTCGCGCAGTTCATGGTCATCATGGACACGTCGATCATCGGCGTGGCCCTCCCCGAGATCCGGACGGACCTCGGCTTCAGCCCCGACGACCTGTCGTGGGTCTTCAACGCGTACGTCATCGCGTTCGGCGGGCTGCTGCTGCTCGGCGGGCGCCTGTCCGACCTCTTCGGCGCGAAGCGGCTCTTCGCGGCCGGCTGGGTCGTCCTGGCCGGCGGCTCGCTCGCCGCGGGCCTCGCGGAGTCGACGACGGTCGAGATCGCTTCGCGTGCGGCGCAGGGCGCCGGCGCGGCGCTCATCGCGCCGTCCGCGCTCACGCTGCTGATGATGCTCTTCGGCTCGAACCCGAAGGAGCTCACGAAGGCGTTCGCCATCTACGGCGCCGCGGCCCCGGCCGGCGGCACCGCCGGCGTCTTCCTCGGCGGCGTCATCACGGAGTGGATCAGCTGGCCGTGGGTGTTCTACGTGAACATCCCGATCGCGCTGCTCGTGCTCGCGCTCATCCCGTCGCTCATGCCGAGCGCGCCCGCGCGCCGCGGCTCGATCGACGTCACCGGCGCGCTCACCGCCACGGGCGGCCTCGCGCTCACGGTGTTCGGCATCGTCCGGGCGCCCGAGGAGGGCTGGGGCTCGAGCGCGACGCTCCTCGCGATCGGCGGCGGCCTGGCGCTGCTCGCCGCGTTCGTCGCGATCCAGTCCGGGCGCCGCGAGCCGCTGATGCGCCTGAGCATCCTCCGGACGCCGAACCTCGCGGCGGCGAACGTCGCGCAGCTGCTGCTCGGGGCCGCGTGGATCCCGATGTGGTTCTTCCTGAACCTCTACCTCCAGCAGGTGCTCGGCTACGGCGCGTTCGAGGGCGGCGCCGCGCTGCTCCCGATGACGCTCGCGATCATGGTCCTGATGGTGGTGGTGGCCCCGCGGGTCATCAACCGCTTCGGGTTCAAGGCGCCGATCGTCGCCGGGATGCTGCTCCTCGCCGCCGGCATGGCCGTGCTGTCGCTGGTGCGGGCGGACGGCACGTTCGCCGTCGACGTCCTCCCCGCGTCGCTGATCGCCGCGACCGGCATGGCGTTCGCGTTCATCCCCTCGCTCGGCACCGCCATCCAGTCGGCGAAGCCCGAGGAGGGCGGCCTCGCCTCCGGCATCGTGAACACCAGCTACCAGGTCGGCTCGGCGCTCGGCCTCGCGGTGATGACCGCGGTCGCCACCTCGCAGGGTGCCGACAAGCTCGGCGACGTCGCGTCGCTGACCGACGGCTACTCGGCCGCGTTCCTCGGCGCCGCCGGGGTCGCAGTCGTCGGCGCGTTGCTCGCGGCCGTGCTCCTGCGCGTCCCGACGGCCGTCGCCGCGGTCGTCGAGCCGGCGGAGGAGTCCCGCGAGCCCATCGCGGCCTGAGCCGGCTGAGACGCGCCCGGCGCCGCCCGGCGCCGGGCCAGTGCGCGGCGCGCCCGCCGGAGGCGCGCCGCGCCCGCGTGATTGCTCACGCGCGTCGCCATCCGGAACGGCCGGTCGCCGCGCAGGACGCGCAGGGCGAGCCGCAGCGTGCTCGCGTCCGCCTTGTCCGGCGCGCC
>DASZDF010000702.1:0-2380 GCA_035942275.1 Solirubrobacteraceae bacterium
CTCGTGGTCGTCGGACGTCGTGAAGAACCCGCCCTGCTCGCGGTCGGCGAAGCGCGCGATCAGCGTGTCGGCGACGCCGCGGGCCTCGGTGAACCAGCGCTCCTCGAACGTCGCCTCGTACAGCGCGAGCAGCGCCTCGAGCAGGAATGCATGGTCCTCCAAGTACGCGTTGAGCTTCGCCTCCCCGTCGTTGAACGTGCGCAGCAGGCGGCCGTCGGCCGTGCGCAGCGAGGTCAGCACGAAGTCGGCGGCGCCGCGGGCGACGTCGAGGAGGTCGTCGCGCTCGAGCACCGCGCCCGCCTCGGCGAAGGCGTGGATCGCGAGCGCGTTCCACGCGGTGAGCCGCTTGTCGTCGAGGCCGGGCCGCACGCGCCGCTCGCGCACGTCGTAGAGCGTCGCGCGGATGCGCTCGCGCTGCTCGGGCGGCGGCTCGGGTCCTCGTGCCTCGAGGTGGTTCGTGCCCTCGAAGTTCCCGTCCTCGGTGGCCCCGAAGTAGGCGACGGCGGCCTCGAGGTCCTCGGCGGAGAGCGCCTCCCGCAGCTCGTCGAGCGACCAGACGTAGTACTTGCCCTCGACGCCCTCGGAGTCCGCGTCGAGCGCGCTGTAGAACCCGCCCTCGGGCGCGACTATCTCGCGCGCCATCCACCCGAGCGTCTCCTCGCACGTGCGCCGCAGCCGCGTGTCCTGGCTGACCTGGAAGGCGTGCAGGTACACCCGCGCGAGCAGGGCGTTGTCGTAGAGCATCTTCTCGAAGTGCGGGATCGTCCACGTGCGGTCGACCGCGTAGCGCGCGAAGCCGCCGCCCACCTGGTCGAAGATGCCGCCGGTGCGCATCGCGTGGAGGGTGGAGAGCGACATCCGCGTCTCGCCGCGCGCGAGCAGGAACTCGAGCGCGGAGTGCGGCGGGAACTTCGGCGCGCCGCCGAAGCCGCCCCACTGGGGGTCGAACTGGCGGCTCAGCGCGACCTCGGCGGTGTCGAGCGCGCGGGGGTCCAGCGCCTGCTCGGACGGCCGCAGCAGCCCGGCGCCCTGGAGCCGCGCCGCCATCCGCTCGCCCTGCTCGCGGATCTCGTCGCGGCGCTGGTGCCACGCCTCGTCGACCGCGATGAGGACCTGCTGCCAGCTCGGCATCCCGTGCCGCGGCTCGGGCGGGAAGTACGTGCCGCCGTAGAACGGGACCTGCTCCGGCGTGACGAAGACGTTCAGCGGCCAGCCGCCGTGGCCCGTCATCGCCTGGACGGCCTCCATGTAGAGCGCGTCGATGTCCGGCCGCTCCTCGCGGTCGATCTTCACGCAGACGAAGCGCTCGTTCATGACCTGCGCCGTCGTCTCGTCCTCGAACGACTCGCGCTCCATGACGTGGCACCAGTGGCACGCGGAGTAGCCGATCGAGACCAGGATCGGCTTGTCCTCCTCGCGTGCGCGGCGCAGAGCCTCGTCGCCCCACGGAAGCCACTCGACCGGGTTGTCCTGGTGCTGGCGGAGGTACGGCGACGTCTCGCGGGCGAGGGCGTTGGGCATCGTCCCGCGGGCCTACCCGCGCAGCCGACCGCGTATTGCCAGGGTCCCGAGCGTCAGGCCGGGGTGGAACGCGTCGGTCTCGAAGCGCGTGTTCAGCCGCGAGGCGGCGACGGTCTCGAGTCGCGCGACGAGGTTGCCGATGGTCGCGGTCCGGCCCTCGATCTCGCGCGTGCGGCCGGTCGTCGTCAGCGTCGCGAGCGGCGGGCGGAAGTCGCCGATCACCGCGGTGAGGACTGGGAAGCGGCCGAACTCGAGCGCCGGCTCCTCGAGCGGCACGACCGCCGCTCCCCGCGTCAGCACCAGGTCGCCGTCGTGCGCGAGCTCGCCCTCCAGGGTCGACGCGTCGAGCCGGCCGCCGACGATTCGGAGCGTCGTCCCTCCGACCTCGATCCCGAGCCGCGCGAGGACGTCGATGAACGCCGCGTCGAGCGTGAGCGTGGTGGCGCCGCCGGTGAAGAGGAGCTGGCCGGCGACGAGCCGCATGCGGACGATGCCGAAGCGGCGCGAGATGCCCGCGACGTGCGTGACGAGCGCGTTGGAGCGCGCGCGGCGCGGCCGCAGGCGCCGCGTGTCGATGACCGGGTTGCGGAGACTCTTCCCCCGCGTGCGCAGGACGCCGCGATGCTCGACCCGTCCCTCGCCCGTCTTCGGGTCGACGTACCCGGCGGTGACGCGCAGCACCGAGCTGCCGATCCGTGTCTGCCCGCCGTCGAGCCGGACGGTCTTGACCGCTTGTGCGCTCGCGGCGCCGGGGAGCGCGAGCGTGATGAGCAGCGCGACGACGCCGGCGCTAGCGCGCACGGTGCAGGGCGGGGAACGGCACGGCGGTGCGCGCGCCGCGCGGCCCGCCGAACGGACC